>NZ_JALNUM010000044.1:0-47504 GCF_026540795.1 Methylobacterium sp. GC_Met_2 | reverse complement strand
CCCCCCCTGCTTCGCAGGGTACCCTCCCCCGCGGTGGGGGGAGGAAGTGCGCCGGTCAGATCTGGACCGCCAGATACGACAACCGAACGATGATCCCAAAACCCAATGTGTGAGTCCGCAAGCCCCCGCGGGGGGAGGGGAACGCGCGGCCAATCATCAGCGCTCTCCGACAACGACCTGTGACTCCGCACGATCAGGAACTCCTGCGGCCGAGCGCCGCGCGGGCCGCGGCAGCCCCAACAGCGACATCCCCGGCGGACACGCCGTCGCCCTCAGGCAGCACCGTGTCGGATCCCAGGGCTTCGGCGAGGGCTTGGCTCAGCGCGATCGCGTTGTCGAGGGCGCGGGCCGCCTCGCTGGGGCGATCGAGGGCGATCAGCAGCAGGCCGAGATGGTAGTGGGCCATCACGAAGCCCCGGTCGAGATAAAGGGCCGCCCGCAGCGCCCGCTCGGCTTCCGCATCGCGGCCCAGTGCCCGGGCGAGGAGACCCTCGTAGAAGCGCATGGCCGGATCGGTCGGATCGCGGTCGAGGGCAATGCGCAGCGCCCGCCATGCCGACCCGGTATCCCCGGCATCTGCGAGGACGCGGATGCGATCACGCTCGGACACGGCATGATCGGACACGTCGTGATGTGAGACAGCCTGTGCGCGCAGCGCCGCGCCGGCCGATGGAACGGCGCGCGGCCCCGCCTCGTCGGCAGACACGGCGGGCAGCCCCGGGGCGTCCGGAAGCAGCGCATCCGCGAGCGCGCCGCCGCGCACCATTGGTGGCACGATCGACCGGAGTTCCGGTTCAGCGAGCACGACGGGCGGCAACGCCGGCGTATCGGACAGGGTGCGATAGGCGACGGTCCCAGGCAGGCTGACCGCATCGAGGAATCCCGCGAAGGCGGGGCTCGGCTCGGCGTGGCCGAGGAGCAGCCAGCCGTCCGGCCGCAGCCTGCGGCCGAGGCCGCGAACCACCGCGGCGACCGTCCGGGCGTCGAAGTAGATCAGCACGTTCCGGCAGAGGATCAGGTCGAACCGCTCGCCGTCCCGCGCCTGCGGATCGGCGAGGGTGAGCAGGTTGCCGCGCTCGAACCGCACCAGACCCCGGAATTCCGGGCGCAGGGCATAGCCGCCCTCCCGCCGGATCCCGGGCGCTGGGGGCAGGCGGGTGAAGTAGCGCAGCCGCTCCGCCGGCGGCATCGTGCGCAGGGCCCAGCGGCCGTATTCGGCGGCGCGGGCGGTGGCGAGCGCCTCGGCGCTGATGTCGGTTGCGAGGATCGAGACCCGCCAGTTCGGCAGAGCGTCGCCCAGCAACTCCTGCACCAGGATCGACAGGGAATAGGGCTCGGCCCCGGTCGAGCAGCCCGCAGACCAGATCCGCAGCGTCCGCTCGGACGCGCGGGCCGCGATCAACGCTGGCAGGATCCGCTCGCGCAACGCCTGGAACTGCTCGGCGTAGCGGAAGAAGAACGTCTCGCCGACGGTGATCTCGGCCTCGAGGCGCGCCCATTCGGCCTCCCCCTGGGCGCCGTCCGACAGGAGGGCGGCATAGGCCGCGCAATCGGCCGCCGCCATCTCGCGGAAGCGCCGACGCAGACGCTCGATCAGGAGATCGTCCTTGTCGACGTAGTAGTGATGGCCGGTGCGCGCGATGATCCGCGCCTTCAGCGCCGCGTAGGCGGGATCGGCCCCCGGATCGGGGCAGGGCGGGCCCGGACGGGACATCGCGGGTCAGGCGGAAACGGGCAGGGCAGCGAGGCGCTCGGCGGCGGCCCGGGCGAGCGCAGCGACCCGGGCCCGCTCCTGCGCGGTCAGCAGGCGCGCTGGCGCCAGCGCGTGGATGAGGCGCTCGCCGAGAACGAGTTCGGCCGCTACGCAGCCGTTGAGCGTCCCGTCCTCGCCGGCCGGGCGGATCGCGGAGTCGGGTACGGTGACGAGGTCGGCGGCCCGATCCACGCAATACGCGACGCCCTCGTCCCGGACGAGGACGAGGTGCGCGTAGAGGCCGGCCGGCGCCCCCGCCGGACGCAGGCCGAGAAGGGACGCGAGGTCGATCACCGGCACCGGCGCGCCACCGAGATTGAGGAAGCCCGTCAGCCAGCCTCCGGCCGCGGGCGGGGCGTGGAGATCCGGCAGCGGCAGCACCTCGGAAACCGCGTCGCGCGGCAAGGCGCAGGGCGTTCCCGCGACGTCGAGGAGGAGATAGGCCGTCCCGTTGCTGGCCAAGGTCGTCCGCTCCCCCCCTGATCGTCCGTCGGATCCCGGACGACACGAAGGGCGCAATAGGCTGTGTTCATGATCCCGGCAATCACGCCGCGGGCGCGGAGCGGCGACGGGAACCAAGTCTTGGCTTGGCCGCTTATTTTCCGACGCAGCAGCGCCGCATCTATGATGGTCGGCGCCTCGCCTGCGTCGGTCTATGCCAGGGATTGATGATGAGGAAACTTCTGTTGGCCGCCGCGTCGCTGACGCTCCTCGCAGGCTCCGCCTACGCCCAGGGGAATTCGCCCTACAACAGCTCTGGTTCGCAGGCCGGCGGCCCACGCGGCGGCATGGAGCGCGCTGGCGAGGCTGCGGCAATGGAGCAGGGCGCCGCTCCGGCCCGGCCGATGATGCGTCAGCGCATGATGAAGCACAAGCGGATGAAGCATCACCGCCGGATGCGCCACCACATGTGAGGCCGCGGCGCTCGCCGCCACAGGGCGGTCGAGCCCGCTCGATCAGGCCTGCCGCAGCCGCGGCAGGCCTTTTTCGTATCTGCACCTCCGCCGGGCACGGCGGCGACTATCGGAATTATACCTCACCTGACCGTCTGCGCAGAACGCGCTCCTGTCGGCTCGCGTTGAGCCTTGCCGGATCGTCACACGCGGTTCACGCTCACGCGCAGACGGACATCACCGCAAAAATGTTCGAAACCGAACATCGCCCCGCGTCCGGGCGTACGCCATGGATTGGGCGAGACAAGACGGGAGGAACGATGACACGACCGCTCGACCGGAGGTCCGAGGACAGGATCGAGGCGACCGGCGTCGAGGGACGGCGTAGCGCCATCGTGACGGCGGTGCGCCAGCGGGGCTTCGTAACCATCGAGGCCCTGGCGGCTCAGTTCGGCGTCACCGTCCAGACGATCCGCCGCGATCTCAACGAGCTGAGCGCCGAGGGACGGCTTGAGCGCTACCGCGGCGGTGGCGGATTGCCATCGAGCGTCGAGAACATCGACTACGCCGACCGCCGGGTGACGCTGCTGCCGGAAAAAACGCGGATCGGGCGCCTCGCAGCGAGCCGGATCCCGTCGCATTGCTCGGTCTTCATCAATATCGGCACGACGCCCGAAGCGGTCGCCCGGGAGCTGACCCGGCACGACGATCTCAGCGTAATCACCAACAATCTCAACGTCGCGCTCTCCCTGGGGGAGGCCACGGAGTTCCGCATCGTCGTGGCGGGCGGCACCGTGCGCAACCGGGACGGCGCGGTGCTCGGCCAACTCACCTGCGACACCCTCAGCCAGTTCCGGGTCGACGTGGCGGTCATCGGCATCAGCGGCATCGACGCCGATGGCGCGCTCCTCGACTACGATTACGAGGAGGTGCGGGCGACACAGACCATCCTGGCCCATGCGCGGAAAACCTTCCTCGTGGCGGACCGTACCAAATTCACCCGGCGCCCGATGGTACAGGTCGGGCGGCTCGATCAGATCGACACCTTTTTCACCGATCAGCCGCCGCCGCCGGACATCGTCGCGTTGCTGGAGCGCCAGGGCGTGACCCTCGCGGTCGCCGACGGGACCGACGAACCGTAACGAACATCGAATTTTTCGCTTGCGAAAGTGTTCGGCGGCGTCAATATATCTCCAGCTCGCCATCGGGGCGGGGCAGGAGGAACCATGGCGGCAGCACCGCGCCAGCGCGAGCCGTCCGACGCCTACGAACTTCTGGTCGTCGGCGGCGGCATCAACGGCACCGGCATCGCCCGGGACGCGGCCGGCCGCGGCTTATCGGTGCTGCTGGCCGAGCGCGGGGATCTGGCCGGGTTCACCTCCTCGTCCTCGACGAAGCTGATCCATGGCGGCCTGCGCTACCTCGAATATTACGAGTTCCGCCTCGTGCGAGAGGCGCTGGCCGAGCGCGAGCGGCTGCTGCGGCTCGCTCCCCACGTGATCTGGCCGCTGCGCTTCGTGCTGCCCCACGACGAGGGCCTGCGCCCGGCCTGGATGCTGCGGCTGGGCCTGTTCCTGTACGATCACCTCGCGCGGCTGCGCACGCTGCCCGGCTCCCACGGGGTCGATCTGCGCAATTCCGCCTATGGCGCGCCGCTGCAGAAGCGCCTGACGCGCGGCTTCGTGTATTCCGACTGCTGGGTCGAGGACAGCCGCCTCGTGGTGCTCAACGCGATGGACGCCCGCGAGCGCGGCGCCACGGTGCTCACCCGCACCGGCGTGGTCTCGGCAAGGCGCGACGGCGAGGGCTGGGTCGCCACGCTGCGCGACGAGCGCACTGGTTCCGAGCGGACTATCCGAGCGAAGGCCGTGATCAACGCCGCCGGCCCCTGGGTCAGCGCGACGCTCGGCGGCACGCTCGGCCTCAACAGCCGGGCGGCGGTGCGGCTGATCAAGGGCAGCCACATCGTGGTCAAGCGCCTGTTCGAGGGCGATCAGGCCTACATCCTGCAGCAGCCAGACAAGCGCATCATCTTCGCGATCCCCTACGAGCGCGACTTCACGCTGATCGGCACCACCGACGTGCCCTATGACGGGGAGCCCGGCCCGGTCTCGATCTCCGCGGAGGAGACCGACTACCTCTGCGGCTGCATCAACCGCTCGTTCGACACCCAGATCACCCCGTCCGACGTGGTCTGGAGCTATTCGGGCGTGCGCCCGCTCTACGACGACGCGGCTGAGAACGCCTCCGCGGTGACCCGCGACTACGTCCTCGACGTCGAGGACCAGGGCGGGAAGGCCGCCGTGCTGTCGGTGTTCGGCGGCAAGATCACCACCTACCGGCGGCTCGCCGAGCACGCGCTGGAGAAACTGAAGCCGTATTTCCCGCATCTCAAGAAGGCCTGGACCGGGGACGCGGTTCTGCCGGGCGGCGCCATGGCGGATGCCGATTTCGACCCGTTCCTGGCGAAGCTCCGGGCGGAAAAGCCGTTCCTGCCGGAGGAGACCGCCCGCCGCCTCGCCCGAGCCTACGGCACGCGGGCACGCGACATCGTCGGGACCGCCCGCTCGATGGCGGACCTCGGCGAGGCCTTCGATGGCGGGCTCACGGCGGCGGAAGTCGATTACCTGCGCAGCGAGGAATGGGCGGTCACCGCCGAGGACATCCTGTGGCGGCGCTCGAAGCTCGGCCTGCGCACGAGCGCGGAGAGCGCGGCGCGGCTTGCCGCCTACCTCGACCGCAGGGCCGAGGCGGCCTGACGATTTCGGACCCGCTCCGGCGCAGACCGGTCGGGATAACAGGGGAGGGAACGATGAGCCGTTACGTCGGGGCCATCGATCAGGGCACCACCAGCAGCCGCTTCATGGTGTTCGACCGGGAGGGCAGCGTCATCACGCTGGCCCAGGCCGAGCACGCGCAGATCTACCCGGCCCCGGGCCATGTCGAGCACGACGCGTCCGAGATCTGGACGAAGACCCAAGGCGTGATGCGTGAGGCGCTGGAGAAAGGCGGCCTCCAGCCCTCCGACCTCGCGGCGATCGGCATCACCAACCAGCGCGAGACCACGGTCATCTGGGACCGGACGACCGGCAAGCCGCTGCACAACGCTCTGGTCTGGCAGGACACCCGCAACGACCGGCTGGTGGCCGAGTTCGCCCGCGACGGCGGCCGCGACCGGTTCCGCGACCTCACCGGCCTTCCGCTGGCGAGTTATTTTTCGGGCCTCAAGCTCCGCTGGCTCCTCAACCATGTGCCGGGCGCCCGCGAGAAGGCCGAGGCTGGCGACGTGCTGTTCGGCAACATCGACACGTGGCTCGTCTGGAACCTCACCGGCGGGACGGAGGGCGGCCTCCACGTCACCGACGTAACCAATGCCAGCCGCACGCAGCTGATGTCGCTGAAGACCCTCGAATGGGACGAGGGCATGCTCAAAACCTTCGGCATCCCGAAGGCGATGCTCCCTAAAATCGTCTCATCGAGCGAGGTCTACGGGCAGACGAAGGCGCCGTTCGCGGGCGTGCCGATCGCCGGTATCCTCGGCGACCAGCAGGCGGCCCTGTTCGGCCAGACCTGTTTCAGCCCCGGCGAGGCCAAGAACACCTACGGCACCGGCTGCTTCGCGCTGATGAACACCGGCACTGAGCCGGTCCCCTCGAAGGCTGGCCTCGTCACCACGCTCGCCTACCGCCTCGACGGCCAAAAACCCGCTTACGCGCTCGAAGGCTCGATCGCCATCACGGGCGCCCTGGTGCAGTGGCTGCGCGACAACCTGCACATGATCAAGGATTCCGCCGAGGTCGAGACGCTCGCCACCACGGTCGAGGACAATGGCGGCGTCTATTTCGTGCCGGCCTTCTCGGGGCTCTACGCGCCGCACTGGAACGAGGGCGCCCGCGGGCTGATCATCGGGCTCACCCGCTACGTCAACCGCGGCCACATCGCCCGCTCGGTGCTGGAGGCGACCGCCTTCCAGACCCACGAGGTGCTGGACGCGATGGCCAAGGATTCCGGCATCCCCGTCAAGGAGTTGCGGGCCGATGGCGGCATGGTCGCCAACAACACGCTGATGCAGTTCCAGGCCGACATGCTCGACGTGCCGGTGGTCCGCCCGAAGGTGGCCGAGACCACCGCCCTCGGTGCCGCCTACGCGGCGGGTCTGGCGGTCGGCTACTGGAAAGGGCTCGACGACCTCAAGCGCAACTGGGGCGTCGACAAGCGCTGGACGCCGAAGATGGATGCCGGCCAACGCGAAAAGATCGCCGCCGCCTGGGGCCGGGCGGTGCAGCGGTCGTTCGACTGGAAGACTGAGGAGGCGTGAGGGGGCGGACGGCGCCGCGCGTCTCCCTCCTCCCTCTGCGGGGGAGGGTGGCCCGCGAAGCGGGTCGGGAGAGGGGAGCGACGGTGCAGAACAAGGCTGCGCCCGTCAGGAAGCCTGTGCCAGATCCTGAACCCGGGTTCCCCTCTCCCGACCCCTGCTGACGCAGGGGCCACCCTCCCCCGCAGAGGGGGGGGAGGGAGAGCGCGTAACAGGTTGCCGGAGCGCGCCTCATGGGCGTCATGTCCTGCGCGGCGCCTGAACTGTCAAAAACAACAACAAACGGGGGAGACAACACCATGCTATCACCATTCCTGGGTGAATTTCTGGGCACTATGACGTTGATCGTCCTGGGCGACGGGATCGTTGCCGGCGCCCTGCTCAAGAAATCCAAGGCCGAGAACGCGGGCTGGATTTCGATCACGGCCGGCTGGGCCTTCGCGGTGCTCGCCGGCATCTTCGTCGCCAGCGCCACCGGCAGCCCTGACGCGCATCTCAACCCCGCCGTCACAGTGGCGGGCGCAGTCAGTTCAGGGGATTTCAGCAAGCTCGCCGTCTACGTCCCGGCTCAGATGCTGGGCGCTTTCGTGGGTGCGGTCATCGTCTGGCTCCACTACCTGCCGCACTGGGCCGCGACGCCGGAGCAGGATCTCAAGCTCGCCTGCTTCTGCACCGGCCCGGCGATCCGCGATGCGAAATCCAACTGGATCTCCGAGATCATCGCGACCTTCTTCCTGATCCTGACCATCTCGGCCCTCGTGACCAATACCCTGGGCGCCACCGGCGCGATCCCGAGGGGCGTGGCGCCCTACATGGTCGGCATGCTGGTCTGGGGTATCGGCCTGTCGCTCGGCGGTACCACCGGCTACGCCATCAACCCCGCCCGCGACCTCGGCCCACGCATCGCCCACGCGGTGCTGCCGATCGCCGGAAAGGGAACTTCGGACTGGAGCTATGCTCTGATCCCGGTGGGTGGTCCGGTCATCGGCGCGGCGCTGGCCGGGCTGTTCGTGCGCGCCCTCGGGATCTGACGGAACTGCCATACCCTCAACCGCCGCGGGGCGTCCCTGCGTCGCGGCGGTTTGCGGTGCGGGGCCTTGGAGCTTAAGTCAGGGCGATCCCGACCGCGCCTCCGGGCGCCTCCACGCGGTGTGGTAGCCCCCGACCCATGGCCGTCGTCCTCGACATCCTGAAGAACGATCCGCGGCCGGTCCGCCATCCCGAGAAGGCGCACCGGCCCGATCAGCCCGTCCAGGCCAAGAAGCCGGATTGGATCCGCGTGAAGGCGCCGGGCTCGAAGGCCTGGACCGAGACGCAGAAGATCGTCCGCGAGCACGGCCTCGTCACGGTCTGCGAGGAGGCGGGCTGCCCGAATATCGGCGAGTGCTGGGAGAAGCGGCACGCCACCTTCATGATCATGGGCGACACCTGCACGCGGGCCTGCGCCTTCTGCAACGTGCGCACCGGCCTGCCCGAGTCCCTCGACGCGGCGGAACCCGAAAAAATCGGCGACTCGGTCGCCAAGCTCGGCCTGCACCACGTGGTCATCACTTCGGTCGACCGCGACGATCTGAGGGACGGCGGCGCCGAGCATTTTTCCCGCACCATCGCGGCGATCCGCCGGGCAAGCCCCGGCACCACGGTGGAGATCCTGACCCCCGACTTCCTGCGCAAGGATGGCGCGCTCGAAACCGTGGTCGCCGCCAAGCCCGACGTGTTCAACCACAACCTGGAGACCGTGCCGGCCAAGTACCTCACGGTGCGGCCCGGCGCCCGCTACTTCCACTCGGTGCGCCTGTTGCAGCGAGTCAAGGAGCTCGACCCGTCGATCTTCACCAAATCCGGCATCATGGTCGGGCTCGGCGAGGAGCGGAACGAGGTGCTCCAGCTGATGGACGACTTGCGCTCGGCCGATGTCGATTTCCTGACCATCGGCCAGTACCTGCAGCCGTCGAAGAAGCACCACGAGGTCGTGCGCTTCGTCCCCCCCGACGAGTTCAAGGCCTACGAGACCACCGCCTACGCCAAGGGCTTCCTGCTGGTCTCGGCCACGCCCCTGACGCGTTCGTCGCACCATGCGGGTGAAGATTTCGCGCGTTTGCAGGCTGCGCGTCTGGCGAAACTGTCGCCCGCGCTCTCGGCCTGAGGAAACCCGAACACGATGCCATCCTTCCGGGTCACCCGCACGGTGAAGCATTCGCCGCAGCAGATGTACGACCTCGTCGCCGACGTGGAGCGTTACCCTGAGTTCCTGCCGCTCTGCGACTCCCTGCGGGTGATCCGTCGGCAGGATATGACGGAGGGCGGGCAGGTGCTGATCGCCGAGATGGGCGTGGGCTACAAGGCGATTCGCGAGCGCTTCACCACCCGGGTCAGCCTCGAACCGGCGCATCTCAAGATCGTGGCAGAGTATATCGACGGTCCGTTCCGGCATTTGGAGAACCGCTGGCTGTTCAAGGACGCGCCGAACGGCGGCTGCGCGATCGACTTCTTCATCACCTACGAGTTCAAGAGCCGCACCCTGGGGCTTTTGATGGGTACGATGTTCGACCGGGCTTTTCGCAAGTTCACCGACGCGTTCGAGGGGCGGGCGGACCGGATGTACGATGCCGCGTGAGCAGGCTTAGCCGTCATGCCCCATCGGGGGCAGGTGCCGACGACATAGTCCCGATGACCGACTTGACGTGAATGATCATCTCGCATGCAGCGATGCGCGTTATTTCAATGTCTTTGATCCCAACGACAATACATTCGTTTCTTCTTCAGCTAACAGCTAATGTCTAAATTTTTCCGCGCAATTACATTATAATTCGGCAATCCTTCTGATATAGAACGCCACACGGATTATGTTTACAGCTTGTTCAACCCGTGCAATCAAAGCCCGGCAGGGCCCTATGGAGTCCGCCACCTCGAAAACTTGAGCGCCTGGTCTTGAGATACAGACAGGTCCTATTGGCCATCATCGTGGCTCTGACAGCCGCGCACACTCTTTCGTCCTGCAACGACGGGTACGATATCCGCCGTGCGCATGAGCGCTTCAAGAAATCGATCGCGGAAAGTCCAGCCGGCAAAGTCTCTTACAACGACCGGTTCAGCGAATCGTATATCAACACCCACTTCTCGATTGGACAAACGACGATCGACTGGATTTGGGCTTTCTATGGTATTCCTGGGTACCGAGATAATTTCACGAACGGAGATGTATTGATCGAAACCTACCTCCGGTCCAAACCGACGCCAAGCGAGTTCAGTCGCGCAGTCGGTGGTCTTGGGTCGGAGCAAACGCTCGCTCCGCAGGCTGGCGATGCGCCCCGTCGCACGGAGCACGGCGCCGTCGACGGCAAACCGATGGAGTCGTCCTCCGCCCCGGCAGCCAATGCCAAAGGGAATGGGGACATGCTGCAGATGGTATTCAAGCACCGCATTCTCATCGGCTGGCGCCTCTATTGATGACAGCCCAATCCACAACGTCGGGAGCTTTCGAAGATTGTGAGGCCCATCAGGCGACCGATCAGGCCCGCGCCGCCGGAACGCGCATGTGCTCCGGCCGCACGCCCATCCCGATCATCCGCGCCGGCAGGACCTGAAGCGGCGGCACGGCATCGAGAAGCCGCAGCGCCAGCGGCGCGCGGAACGGCGCATCGGCCCTGAGCGAGGCCGCGATCACCCGCGACTGGATTATCCGCTGCAGCGTCTGCGTGGCCCGTACCGGAAACATCCGCCGGGCCTGGACCCGGGCGAGATCGACCTCGGCGACGCGTCCCGCCTGCAACGGCCCGGCCAGCAGGTTGGCCGCCGCCACCGCATCCTGGATCGCGAGGTTGATCCCGACCCCGCCCACCGGCGACATGGCGTGGGCCGCATCGCCGATGCAGAGCAGCCCCGGCCGGTGCCAGCGCTCCAGCCGATCGACCGTGACGGTCAGGAGTTTGACGTCGTCCCAGTCGGCGATCTCCGCTGAGCGGTCGGCCAGGAACGGCGCGATCTCCGCCACCGCGGCCCGGAAGGCCGGCAGTCCTTTCGCCCGCAGTGCCGCATCGCCACCCTTCGGCACCACGTAGGCGCATTGCCACGCATCGCCCCGGTCGAGGGTGATGAGGATGCGGCCCGGCCCGAAGCGCCCGGCCGCCGCCTCGGGATCGCCGTCCCGGCGGGGCAGGCGGAACCACAGCACGTCGATCGGCGCGCCGAAGGCCCGGGGCGTGAAGCCGGCGCAGTCCCGCATGCGCGAGTGGCGGCCATCCGCGCACAGCACGAGGTCCGAGCGGATCTCGACCGGACCGTCAGGGCCCTCGGCGCGCACGCCCGCGACTCGGCCATCCGCCTCGATCAGGTGCCGGGCCTCGGTACGGCGGATCAGGCGAAAGGACGGGTAGCGCCCCGCCTCGCCGGCCAGAAAGTCCAAGAAATCCCATTGCGGCATGAAGGACAGGAAACGGTTGCGGGTCGGCAGCCGGCTGAAATCCGCCACGCGGTAGCTGCGTCCGGCCACCACCCCGGAAAAATGTTCGACGCGCCGCTGGGGCAGGGCGCGGAAACGCTCCGTGAAGCCAAGCTCGTCCATCAGGTCGAGGGTGGACGGGTGGATCGTATCCCCGCGGAAGTCGCGCAGGAAATCCGCGTGCTTCTCCAGCACGACCGTGTCGATCCCGGCCCGGGCGTAGAGCAGCCCGGCCATCATCCCGGCGGGGCCGCCGCCGACGATGCAGAGGCGGGTCGTCACCCTGTCCATGGAGCGTCCCTCCTTCAGTCGCGAACAACGTCCTCCAGAAGGCCCAGCGCATCAGCGACTGCAGCCCGGCGGATTTCCGCGCGCCCGAGATCGCCGTAGCGCCGTTCGAGGTGGCGCACGGCGCCCTCTCGCACGGCGAGGCCGAAATGCACGAGGCCGACCGGCTTCTCGGCGCTGCCGCCGCCGGGGCCGGCGATTCCAGTGATCGCCACCGCCACATCGGCCCGGGAGGCCGCGAGCGCCCCCGCGGCCATCGCCCGCGCCACCGGCTCGCTCACGGCGCCGTGCTGGCGGATCAGCGCCATGGGCACGCCGATCGCCTCGGCCTTGGCGTCGTTCGAGTAGGTGACGAAGCCGCGCTCGACCGCCGCCGAGGAGCCCGGCACCGCGGTGAGCAGGCCAGCCACGAGGCCGCCCGTGCAGGACTCAGCCGTGGCGATGGTGCGCTTCGCCGACGTGTAGGCCGCCACCAGCGCCTCGGCGCGGGCGAGGAGTTCCGTGTCGTCGATCATCGCCAACGGGCTCCCATGGGGCGACCGCGCCCTATCTCGAGGGTGACGTGAAGCCTGTCCCAACCGGAAGACAGGCCGGCACGATCCGGAGACCCAATGCCGATGACCTTCCCCGCGACCACGGCCGTCTACGCCGGGCTGCTCGCCCTTGTCTATTTAGGCCTCTCGGGATGGGTGATGGCAAGCCGTGTGTCCGACAACGTCCTCGTCGGCGACGGCGGTGACGAAGCCATGCTCAAGCGCATCCGATCGCACGCGAATTTCTCCGAATACGTGCCGCTGGCGCTGATCGTCATCGGCCTGCTGGAGGCGAGCGGCGGCGGCCACGGGCTGGTTCAGGCTCTGCTGATCGCCCTGCTGGTCGGCCGGATCCTGCACCCGATCGGGATGTTCGCGGCCCCGAACTCCCCGCGTCAGTTCGCCTGCCGGGGCGGCGGCATCCTGCTCACGATGGCGGCGCTCGCCATCGCGGCGATCGCGCTGCTGCTTCGGATCGGCTGAGCCTCAGCCCTGGCGCATCGCGGTCTCGGCCTGCGCGTCGAGGCCCGGGCCATCCTCTTCGGGCAGCCGCACCGTCGCGGCCGCCTGGGCGGCCAAGCCCTCGGCCCGGCCGACGAAGCCGAGTTTTTCGGTCGTGGTCGCCTTGATGGAGACCGCCGACAGCGGCACGCCGGCGATCGCGGCGATGCGCGCCCGGATCTCCTCGCGGTGCTGGCCGATGCGCGGCGCCTCCGCCAGCACCGTGATGTCGAGGTGGTCGATCCGGCCGCCCCGGGCACGGACCAGTTCACAGGCATGGGCCAGGAACTGATCGGAGGACGCGCCGCGCCAGCGCTCCTCGGAGGGCGGGAAATGGGTGCCGATATCGCCGTCCGCGATGGCGCCGAGCAGGGCATCGGTCAGCGCGTGGAGCGCCACGTCACCGTCGGAATGGGCCAGCACCCCGCGATCGGCCGGGATCTTCACGCCGCCGAGCCAGACATGGTCGCCGGTGGTGAAGGCGTGGACGTCGAAGCCGGTGCCGAGACGGGTGACGTAGCTGGTCATGGTGCGGGCTCCCGGCGCAGGGTTTTCGGCAGAACCGGCCGCGAAGGTGCGGTCGGCCTCGATCAGGTCGGCAGGCTGGGTGATCTTGCGGTTGGCGATGTCGCCCGCAAACACCACCACGGGCAAGCCCGCCCATTCGGCGAGCGCGCCGTCGTCGGTGAAGCCGTCGAGGGCCTGCGCGGCGGCGTCCCGATGGGCGTTCAGCAGCGGGCCGAATACGAAGGCCTGGGGGGTCTGGACGGCGCGCAGATGCTCGCGCGGCGGCGTCTCGTGCACCCGGCCGATGCCCGGGGCGATGTCGACGACGCGCTTGACCGTGTCGGTCACCGGAACGCCCGGCACGGCCGCGCCATGGTCGCGCCCGGCCGCGATCGCCCGAGCGATCAGCGGCGCGTCGACGTAGGGGCGGGCGGCGTCGTGGACCAGCACGATCTCGGGCGCCGCGTTGGACGCCAGGGCTTCGAGACCGGCCCGGACGGAGCGTTGGCGCGTCGCGCCGCCCTCGACCGGCTCGGCGATCTTGCGGCGGAGCCCGGAGTCGAGCTCCGCCAGGCAGGTCTGAAAAAAATCGGCCGCGTCGGCGGCGATCACCGGCTGGATCCGGTCGATGGCGTCCTGGGCGGCCAGTGCCGCGAGCGTCCGCGTGAGGACCGCCTGACCGCCGACACGACGATACTGCTTGGGCGTGCCGCCGCCGATGCGGATGCCACGTCCGGCCGCCACCACCACCGCGGCGACGCCGGAACCCGCGGGTGCGGATCCGGTGGCAGGCGTGCCGGTGGCGGACATGGGCGATGGACTCGTGGACGCTGGGGCGGGATCGCGGGCCGGACGCGGACCTGCCGTGACGCGGCTGCCCTGCCGATGAGCAAGCCCGTCGTTTAAGCGGGGGAGGCTTCGAAATCAACGCGCGGCCCCGCTTGCCAGCGGAACGGCCTTGCCTCATTGTTGGGCAGAATGGCGACTGATCATTATTTGAGCGCACTGCGCGGGGGACGGCCGGTGAAGGACGGGGCACAACCTGCGCCGCTCTGCCTGCTGGCACCGCTCTCCGGCGTCACCGACCTGCACATGCGCCGGATCGCTCGGCGCTGCGGCGCCGACGCCGTCGTCTCCGAGATGGTGGCGGCACGCGAGCTGGCCCGCGGCGCCGACGAGGCGACCCTGCGCGCGGACGGGTCCGGCGTCGACCTCCACGTGGTGCAGCTGGCGGGCTGCGAGGCGGAGCCAATGGCACAGGCCGCGCGGCTCGCGGCCGCCAATGGGGCCGATGTCATCGATGTGAACATGGGCTGCCCGGCCAAGATCGTGACCGGCATCGCCTCGGGCTCGGCCCTGATGCGCGACCTCGACCACGCAGAGCGGCTGCTCGCCGCGGTGCGCGGGGCGGTATCAGTGCCTGTGACCGTCAAGATGCGCCTCGGCTGGGACGACACGACCCGCAACGCCGCCGACCTCGCGGCCCGGGCGGAGCGGCTGGGGCTCAACGCCGTCACGGTCCACGGGCGGACCCGGCAGCAATTCTACACCGGCAAGGCCGATTGGGCGGCGATCCGACCGGTAGTGGAGACGGTGTCGATCCCGGTGATCGCCAACGGCGACATCACCGATCTAGCCAGCGCCCGCGCCTGCCTCGCAGCCTCCGGCGCAGCAGGGGTGATGATCGGCCGGGCGGCCACCGGCCGGCCCTGGCTCGTCGGGCAGGTCGCGGCGGCGCTGGCCGGCCGGCCAGTCCCCGAACCGTCGCGCGCCGAGCAGGCCGCGCTGGCCGCCGAGCATTATGCCGGCCTTCTGTCGCTCTACGGCCACGCCATGGGCGTGCGCCACGCGCGAAAACACCTTGCCGCCTATGCCGAGACCGGCGGGGCGCTGGAGCCGGCCGAGCGGTCGGCGCTCCTGACCACGACCGATCCGGAAACCGCGTTGGCCCTGCTGGCCCGGGCCTTCGCGGGTCCGGCGATCACGGTGCGAGAGGCTGCATGAGCGACGAACGCCCCCCGCAGGCGATCGGCGGCCGGCGCGACACCGCCGCCGAGGCCGTGCTCAACGCCCTGCCGCTGCCGGTCCTGACCATCGGCGCCGACGAGCAGATCCTCCATTGCAACCACGCCGCCGAGGCGTTCTTCGATTACTCTGCGCGCCTGATGCAGCGCCGCCGCCTGCGCGACATCATCCCCTTCGCCTCGCCGATCATCGCCCTGGTGGCCGAGGTGCGGCGCCGGGGCGCCAGCGTCAGTGAGTACCGGGTCGAGCTGACCCAGCCCCGCCTCGGGCTGGAGCGCAGCGTCGACGTGTTCGCCACCCCGCTCGGCGACGACGGCGATGCCGTGGTGATGATGCTCCAAGAACGCACCATCGCTGACAAGATGAACCGGCAGCTCACCCATCGCGGCGCCGCGCGCTCGATGGTGGCGCTCGGTGCGATGCTGGCCCACGAGATCAAGAACCCGCTCGCCGGCATCCGCGGCGCCGCGCAGCTCCTGGAGAGCACCGGCGCCGAAGAGGACCGGCTGCTCACCCGGCTGATCTGCGACGAATCCGACCGGATCGTACGCATCGTCGAGCGGATGGAGCTGTTCGGCGACGAGCGCCCGGCCGATCGCGGCGCCGTCAACGTCCATGGGGTGCTCGATCAGGTGAAGCGCTCGGCCCAGTCGGGCTTCGCGCGTCACATTCGCTTCGTCGAGACCTACGATCCGTCGCTTCCGCCGGTGCTCGGCAGCCGCGATCAGCTGATCCAGGTGATCCTCAACCTCGTGAAGAACGCCGCCGAGGCGATCGGCCCGGACGCGGTCGAGGGTGAGATCACCCTGTCGACCGCCTTCCGCACTGGCCTGCGCCTGCAGGTGCCGGGCTCGCGCGAGCGGGTCAGCCTGCCGATCGAGGTGGCGGTGCGCGACAACGGCCCCGGCATCTCGGCGGAGCTGATGCAGGACCTGTTCGACCCGTTCGTCACCACCAAGGCGCAGGGGTCCGGCCTCGGTCTTGCATTGGTGGCCAAGATCGTCGGCGATCACGGAGGGATCGTCGAGTGCGATCCCGCCCCCCGCCGCACGACGTTCCGCATCCTCCTGCCGATGTCGAGCGCCCGCGACGGTCGCGAATCGGCGGTCGATCCGTGACGTCGCATCCCCCGTCCGGCCCCCGTCGGAGCTCTGAGTAGAGAGTCATGCCCAACGGCCACATCATCGTCGCTGACGACGACGCCGCGATCCGCACCGTCCTCAATCAAGCGCTGTCCCGGGCGGGCTACGAGGTCCGCTCGACCGGCAATTGCGCGACCCTCTGGCGCTGGGTCGCGCAGGGGGAGGGCGATCTCGTCATCACCGACGTGGTGATGCCCGACGAGAACGTGTTCGACCTGCTGCCGCGCATCAAGCGGGTGCGGCCGGAGCTGCCGATCATCGTGATGAGCGCGCAGAACACGTTCATGACGGCGATCCGGGCCTCGGAGCGGGGCGCCTACGAATACCTTCCCAAGCCCTTCGACCTGAAGGAGCTGATCGCGATCGTGGGCCGGGCGCTGTCGCGGCCCCGCGGCGCGGCGCCGTCCGGCGCGCCTCCGGACAACGAGGACATTCCGCTGGTCGGCCGCTCGCCCGCCATGCAGGAGATCTACCGGGCGCTCGCCCGGTTGATGCCAACCGACCTCACCGTGATGATCACCGGCGAATCCGGCACCGGCAAGGAGCTGGTCGCCCGGGCGCTGCACGATTACGGCCGCCGTCGCACCGGTCCGTTCGTGCCGGTCAACATGGCGGCGATCCCCCGCGACCTGATCGAGTCCGAGCTGTTCGGCCACGAGAAGGGCGCGTTCACGGGCGCGCTCCAGCGCTCGGCCGGCCGGTTCGAGCAGGCCGAGGGCGGCACGCTGTTCCTCGACGAGATCGGCGACATGCCCATGGAGGCGCAGACGCGCCTTCTACGCGTGCTCCAGCAGGGCGAGTACACCACGGTCGGCGGCCGGGTGCCGATCAAGACCAACGTTCGGATCATCGCGGCGACCAACAAGGATCTGCGGATCTCGATCCAGCAGGGCATCTTCCGCGAGGACCTGTTCTTCCGGCTCAACGTCGTGCCGCTGCGGCTGCCGGCTTTGCGTGAGCGGTCCGAGGACGTGCCGGACCTCGTCCGCCACTTCTTCGTGATGGTCGAGCGCGAGGGCCTGACCCGGAAGTCCCTCGATGGCGACGCCATGGAGCGGTTGAAGCGCTACCGCTGGCCCGGCAACGTCCGCGAATTGGAGAACCTCGTCCGGCGGCTCGCCGCCCTCTATCCGCAGGACACGATCACCGGCCCGGTGATCGAGGCCGAGCTCGACACGCTGCCGCTGGCCGCGCCCGCGTCGTCGTCCGCCAACGGAGCCGGCCGCAAGGCCGGCGGCGAATCGGAGAGCCTGTCGAGCGCAGTGGAGCGGCACCTTTCGGATTATTTTTCGGGTTACCGCGATACGCTGCCGCCGCCCGGCCTCTATCACCGGATCCTGCGGGAGATCGAAGGCCCGCTGATCGGCGCGGCGCTCGCTGCCACCCGCGGTAACCAGATCCGCGCGGCGGAGCTGCTCGGGGTCAACCGCAACACCCTGCGCAAGAAGGTGCGGGATCTCGACCTGCAGGTGTTTCGGACGGCGCGATAGGGGCGCGGCGCGAACCGAATCGGGCAGTACGGACGATAAGGTGGAGGCTCGCAGGCAATTACGGAGCGCGACAGGCCCCCTCTCCCGTGCGGGAGAGGGACCCGCGCCCTTCCGAGCTAAGGGAGCGCCAACCGTGATCTTAACTCCGTATAGCCGGTAGCGACCTGACACATCCCAAGGGCCGGCTCCCGGGATGGCGTCGCTGGCTGCTCGTCGCCTTCGAGGACCCTGCTTCGATCACCGCCCCGGCAGGATCGGATCGCCGCGCATCAGCGCGTGTAGCCGTTCGGTGTCGAACCCGTTCGGGATGCCGGGCGCAGCCGGCTTCGGCGCCGGCGCAGCCTTGATGGGCGCGGGCAGGGACCCGGTGGCCGAGGGCTCGGCCTGGACGGCGCGGACCACTGGCGCCGGTGCCAGGTGCGCGAGCCGGTCGGCGCTGACGAACACGACCGTCGCCGTGGAGGCGAGGACGAGAATGCCGCCGATGAGGGAACGCAGGATACGCAATCGACGATCCGATACGCGACTTGAGACGGCAACAGAATAGCGCCGCGGCCGTTAACGAAGCCCCACTCAAGGGCTTCCACCGCCAATCTTCGGGAGGCGATATTGACGAACGTCCAAGCCACCGCGAGCGACAGCCCGTTCATCCAAGGCCGCAACGCGCGCCTCTACGGCAAGCCCGTCAGCGATTGCCCTTATCCGGAGGGATCCGAGGAGCGCGCCGGCTGGATGGAGGCCTACGAGGAGGCCGCGAATACGGATCCGCCCGAGAAGCCGTGAACGCGAAATTCTGTCCTTACGGACGAAGCCGGATGACGCCTCCGGCTTGACCTCACCGGATGCCGGGGGCTTCGTGCATCGCAGAGCAACGCGATCACCGGTCCCCGATGTCCCTGACGCCCAAGCCCGAAAAGAATTTCGCGCCCGCGACGCGCCTCGTCCATGCGGGCCGCGATCCGGGCGCGCAGCACGGCTTCGTCAATACGCCGATCTACCGCGGGTCCACGGTCCTCTATCCGACCTACGATGCCATCAAGCACCGGCGCGGGCGCTACAATTACGGCACCTCGGCCACGCCCACGATGGACGCGCTCACCGAGGCCTGGACCGAACTCGCGGGCGCCGCCGGCACGGTCGTGACGCCCTCGGGGCTGGCGGCGCTGACGGTCGCGCTGATGGCCGCGGTCTCGGCGGGCGACCACCTCCTCGTCACCGATTCCGCCTACCGTCCGACCCGCCAGTTCTGCGACGGCGTGCTGTCCCGGTTCGGCGTGGAGGTTACCTACTACGACCCCACGGTCGGCGCCGGCATCGCCGCGCTGATGCGGCCGAATACCAAGGCGGTGCTGGTCGAGGCGCCCGGCTCCCAGAGCTTCGAGATGCAGGACATCCCGGCCATCGCCGAGGTCGCGCATGCCCGCGACGCCTGCGTGATCATGGACAACACCTGGGCGACGCCGCTGCTGTTCCCGCCCCATGAGCGGGGCGTCGACATCGCGGTCGAGGCCGGCACGAAATACCTGAGCGGCGGTTCGGACCTGCTGATCGGCCTGACCTCCGCCAACGCCCGGTATTACCCGGCGGTGCGGCGCACCTTCGACCATTTCGCCATGTGCGCCGGCGCCGAGGACATCTTCCTGGCCCTGCGTGGCATGCGCACCATGAACCTCCGGCTGCGCGAGCACGGCCGCGCCGGGCTGGAGATGGCCCGGTGGTTCCAGGCGCGGCCCGAGGTGCTGCGCGTGCTCCATCCCGGCCTGCCGGAAGATCCCGGCCACGCGATCTGGAAGCGCGACTTCTCCGGCGCGTCCGGGCTGTTCGGGGTGATCCTCAAGCCCGTGCCGGAGGCGGCCGTGGCCGCCCTGCTGGACGGGCTGGAACTCTTCGGGATGGGCTTCTCCTGGGGCGGCTTCGAGAGCCTCGTGATCCCGTTCGACTGCGCCGGCTACCGCACCGCCACGCAATGGGCGCCGGGCGGCCCGGCCCTGCGATTCCATATCGGTCTGGAGGATGTCGAAGACCTCAAGGCCGATCTCGACGCCGGTTTCGCGCGCCTGCGGGCACACGCATGAGCGCACCGACCCGGCGGCGACTGATCCAGGGTGCCGGCGCCCTGGCCCTCGCACAAACCTATGCGGCCATCGCTGCCGATGCGGAGGTGACCGGGCGGCTCGCCCGCTACATGGCGGCAGCTCGGGATCAGACCCTGCCGCCGGAGGTGCTGATCGCCTGCAAGCACCGGATCCTGGACACCCTGGCCGCCATGGTTTCGGGTGCCCGGATGCGGCCCGGCGCGATGGCGCTCGCCTATGTTCGCACCCTCGGCGGCACCGAGCAGGCGGGGATCGTCGCCTCGGATTTCCGGACCACGACGGTGAACGCGGCGCTGGCCAACGCCATGTGCGCCCATGCCGACGAGACCGACGATTTCGAGCCTGTGACCAAGGCCCATCCCGGCTGCGCCACCGTGCCGGCGGCCCTGGCGCTGGCCGAACGGCACGGCAATTCCGGCGCCGAATTCGTCCGGGCAGTCGCGCTCGGCTACGATCTCTGCTGCCGTTTGCTCCTGGCGCTCGGGCCCGATCACGTGCGCGGCACGCACCGGAGCGCGGAGGGCACCAGTTCCACCTTCGGGGCCCTGGGTGCCGCCGCCGCGTTGGCCCGCCTCGACGAGCGCGGCATGCGCTTCGCGCTCTCCTACGCGGCCCAGCAGGTTTCCGGCCTGTGGAGCTGGGTGCGCGATCACGACCATGTCGAGAAGGCGTTCGACTTCGCCGGCATGGGCGCGCGCAACGGCGTCACGGCGGTCGGCATGGTCGAGGCGGGGCTGACCGGGGTGTCGGACGTGCTCGACGGTCGCCACAACCTGCTGAACGCGCTCTCGACCGCGCCGAAGCCCGACGCGATGCTGGAGGGGCTGGGCCAGCGCTTCTTCGTCACCGAGACCGCGATCAAGACCTATTCGGTGGGCTACCCGATTCAGTCGCCGCTGGACGCGACGCTGACGCTGCGCCGGCAATACGGCCTGACGCCGGATTCCGTGCGCCACATCTTGGTGAAGCTGCCGACCGACGCCGTCGGCATCGTCGGGTCGAGCGCCATGCCGGATGTCAGCTGCCAGCACCTCGTGGCTTTGGCGCTGGTGAAGGGAGCTGTCTCCTTCGCCGACAGCCACGATGCCGGGCTGATGCACGATCCCGCGATCGCCGCGGAGCGCGCAAAGGTGGACGTCGCGGGCGATCCGGCCCTGATGGATCCGGCCGCCCCGCGCGGCGCCATCGTGACGATCACGCTGGCGGACGGCCGGATCGTCGAGCACCACACACGGCATCCGCCCGGCACGAAGGAGAACCCACTGAGCACGGAGGCGGTGAACGCCAAGGCCCGGGACCTGATGGTGCCGGTGCTCGGGCCCGACAAGACCGATCGGCTGATCGCACGGGTCAACGCGCTGGAGTCGGTGGCCGATATGCGCGAATTGCGGCCGTTGCTGGTCGCTTGAGGTGGCAAGTCGCACGGCGCCCCTCCCGATACGGATATCCGCCGCATCGAGCCTCCGGTGCATTTGACGTTCCCGCGCGATCCTGATTGACCGGCCCGGCATGACCACGAGCCTCTCCGCCGGCGGCACCGCGCGCCTCGCACCCGCCGATCGGATCGGCCGCGGGCTCGACACGCTGAGCCTGACCCACGCCCGCGCCGTCGCCGCCCTGCTGGCGCTGTGCTGCATCCTGTTCCTGCCGGGCCAGATTTCGCTGCAGCCGATGGACCGGGATGAGCCGCGCTTCGCCCAGGCGTCGAAGCAGATGCTGGAGACCGGCGATCTCGTGAACATCCGCTTCCAGGGAGAGGCGCGCAACAAGAAACCGGTGGGGATCTACTGGGCCCAGGCCGCCGCGGTGGCGGCCGGCGAGGCCCTCGGCGTGCCGGATGCCCGTACGCAGATCGCCCTCTACCGCATTCCCTCGCTGATCGGTGCCGCCGCCTCGGTGCTGCTCGCCTACTGGGCCGGGCTCGCCTTCCTGCCGCGTCGCGCTGCACTGCTCGCCGCCGCCCTCTATGGCGCCTGCCTGATGCTCAACGCCGAGGCGCACCTCGCCAAGACCGACGCGCTGCTCGCGGCCTGCGCCACGGCGAGCCTCGGCGGGCTGGCCCGGACGTGGCTGGCGGCGCGCGCGGGCCGGTTACCATCCGGTCCGGTCTTCGCGGCGTTCTGGCTCGGGATGGCTTTGGGCATCCTCGTGAAGGGCCCGATGGTGCCGCTGTTCGTCGCCCTGCCGGCGCTCGGATTGTCGGTCGTGGCGCGCTCCGGGCGCTGGCTGCTGCCCCTGCGGCCGCTGCCGGGCCTCGCCCTGACCCTGGCCGTGGTCGCCCCCTGGTTCGCCGCCATCGCGTGGAAGAGCGGCAGCGCCTTCTACGCCGAGGCGATCGGGCACGACATGCTCGGCAAGGTCGGCGGCGCGGCCGAGCGGCACTGGGGACCGCCCGGGGCCTACACGCTCGCGTTCTTCGCGACTTTCTGGCCCGGTGCCGCCTTCGCCGCCATGAGCCTGCCCTTCGCGTGGCGGGCACGGCGCGAGCCCGCCATCGCCTTCCTGATTGCCGCTGTGCTGCCCGCGTGGCTGATCTTCGAGGCGGTGCCGACCAAGCTGCCCCACTACGTCCTGCCGCTGATGCCGTGGCTGGCAATCCTCACCGTACTGGCGCTGTCCCGGGGGGCGCTGGATCCACGGTTGCGCGGCGCCCGCCTGACCGCGCTGCTGGTGCCGGCGATCCCCGTGGCTCTGACCATCGGCCTGTGCATCGTCGGCTGGCGCCTCGACAGCCACACGATCCCCTGGCCGGCACTGCCGCTGCTCGCCGCCGCCTGCGCGGTGGCGGGCCTCGCGTGGCTGGCCTTCGCGCGAGGCCCGGTCGAGGGATCCGCCGAGCGCGCCCTGGTGCTCGGGGTGCTCGCCTCGTGCCTCCTCGGACCGGCGGTGCTGGGGGTGGCGCAGCGTTCGCTGCCGGCCCTCAAGGTCTCGTCGCGTCTCGCCGCCCTGCGCGACCGGATGCCCTGCGCCGCTCCGCAGGTCGCCAGCCTCGGCTACCGGGAGCCGAGTCTCGTGTTCCTGATCGGCACCGGGCTCGCCCTGCCGCCGGACGGGTCGGCGGCGCGGGACTTCCTAAAGGCCGGTGGTTGCCGGCTGCTGTTCGTCGAGGCCCGGGACCGCGACGACTTCAACGCCGCCTGGCCGGTGGGCGATGGGGCGCCCGCACCGATGGCCGAGGTCGAGGGCTTCAACCTCAACACCGGCCGGCGGGTGTTCGTGACGGCCTACGGGGTGGCACCGTGAGCGAGTTCCCCCGTCTCAGCGTCGTCGTGCCGATGCGCAACGAGGCCGGCAACGTCGCGCCACTGGTGGCCGAGATCGAGGCTGCCTGCGTGGGCCTCGCCTTCGAGTTGATCTGCGTCGATGACGGCTCCACCGATGCCACCCCGGCGGCGCTGGCGACGGCGCGGGCAGGGCGACCCTGGTTCCGGGTGCTGCGCCATACAAGGGGCGGCGGTCAGTCCGCTGCCGTCCGCAGCGGCGTCCTGGCGGCGCGCGGCGAGACCGTCGCGACCCTCGACGGCGACGGCCAGAACGATCCGGCCTTCATCCCGATCCTGCTCGAAGCCCTCGATGCGGCCGGTCCCGGAACCGGGCTCGCCCAGGGCCAGCGACGCGGGCGCAAGGACGGGCCGTTCAAGATGCTCCAATCGCGGATCGCCAACGGCGTGCGCGGGCGCATCCTGAAGGATTCCACCCGCGATACCGGCTGCGGCCTCAAGGTCTTTCGCCGCGCCGTCTATCTGCGGCTGCCCTATTTCGACGCCCTGCACCGGTTCATGCCGGCGCTCGTGGCCCGGGAAGGCTTTGCCGTGGTCCACCGCGACGTGGTCGACCGGCCGCGGCTGACGGGAGTCTCGAATTACGGGCTGTTCGACCGCCTCTGGGTCGGGCTGCTCGATCTGGCGGGCGTCTGGTGGCTGATCCGGCGCAAGCGCGCCGACCCGCACCCGGAAGAAATCGCCGCGCTCGCCGGGACGCCGGCAGACCAGGACGTCGGATGCTGATCCAGCTCGCCCACGATCTGCCGGACTATTTCTACGACGTGTTCGTCACCCGGATGGATTTCTGGCTGGTGTTCGGCATCGTCGCCCAGGTGGTGTTCGGCTCGCGCTTCATCCTGCAATGGATCGCCAGCGAGCGGGCAGGGCGGAGCGTGATGCCGCTGTCGTTCTGGTTCCTGTCGATCCTCGGCGGGCTGATGACCCTGGTCTACGGCTTCGTCCGGCGCGAACCGGTGATCATCATCGGCCAGAGCCTGTCCACCGGCATCTATCTGCGAAACCTCGCTTTGATTTTCCGCGAGCGGCAGCGAAAACGGGGCGCGGCATGACCCGCCCGCCGCTGCCGGCGTTCTACGACGACCGTGATGCCAGCTTCGCCGAACTCTGGCGGCTCCTCGCCGAGGGCGCCGCTTTGGGGCGCAGCGGGTTCCACCTGCCGGCGCTGGCGACGCTCGGCCCGGATGGCGCGCCGCGGCTGCGCACCGTGGTGCTGCGCGAAGCCGATCCGGAGACCGGCACCCTCCGGTTCCACTGCGATCGCCGGTCCGACAAGGCAGCCGAGATCGCCGTGAACCCCGCCTGCGCGCTCATGGCGTACGATGTGGCGGCCAAGACCCAGATCCGCGTGGAGGGGCATGCCACCCTCCACACCGACGATGCCGTGGCGGAGGCGGCCTGGACCGGATCGCGGGCGATGAGCCGGGTCTGCTACGGGGCCGAGCCCGGACCCGGGACCACACTGCCGGCGGGGGACGCCTACACGATGCCGGACGAGACCGCCGCCGCTACGGTCGGCCGGCCGCATTTCGCCGCCGTGCTGCTTCGGGCCGAGCGGCTGGAGTTCCTCTACCTCGACCGCCGCGGCCATCGCCGGGCGGCGTGGAGCAGAAACGAATCCAGCTGGTGCGGGACGTGGCTCGCGCCCTGACTGGACCACACGCTCCGGTAGATCGCACGAAGCCCGCGCCCCGATCGTAGCCTCGTCCAGCGGCACCCGATTCGCGAGGGCATCGTCGCGTGGGCGAGCGCGATCCGCGCATCGATCAGCGTGTCGGCAAAAGCAGATCGCGCGGTGGTCAGATGTGGTGTTTCGCACGACTTTCGCGAAACCAGATCCATGACTAAAAATTGTACGAATTGATCTTTCTGCATCGCTGAATAGAGATCCCATCGAGACTGTCCCGCTTTCGATCCAACGCCTATCAAGGCGCAGAATTGTTATCGACTTCTTTAATGTGCGGGATATAAGCATAGACTTTCTCGGAGACTTGGCCGTGAATCGTTTGCTCAGAAATTCTATATCACTGAAGATTGCATTCGCCTTCGCCTTCATCGCCGCGAATTCATTCGGTTATTTGTATTATATTTCAAAGCGGATGGTCGCTGCCGACGCGACCTACAGCACCTATCTCGGCCGCGATGCCACCGCCGCCACGATGGCGGCGCGCCTCGGCCGCACTGTCTATCAGATGAGCTACGTGGCCTTCCGCGCCCTCGGCGAGGCCGATCCGGACGAGTCCGACCGGATTGGCGCGGCCTTCGAGTCGCTTCCGGGTGAGGCCGGCAAGCTCACTGACGGCGTGCGCCGAAACGCGCCGGCGGCCTTCCACGACCGGACCGAACGGATCGCCGAGCTGCTCGATACCTACGCCAAGTTCACCGGCGAGATGTGCGCCATGGTCAAGAAGGGCATGAGCGCCCAGGCGCTGACCCTCGCCCACAAGAAGGTTGATCCTCTGCAGACGACACTGTTCGCTGAACTCGACGCCTTCACGAACGATCTGGGAGCCGCGATCGAGACGGGCTCGGCGACGCTCAGCTCCGACATCCG
This sequence comes from Methylobacterium sp. GC_Met_2, assembly GCF_026540795.1. Classification (NCBI taxonomy): domain Bacteria; kingdom Pseudomonadati; phylum Pseudomonadota; class Alphaproteobacteria; order Hyphomicrobiales; family Methylobacteriaceae; genus Methylobacterium; species Methylobacterium sp. GC_Met_2. The sequence goes on along the minus strand of NZ_JALNUM010000044.1, from coordinate 21,685 downwards.
GTCGACCCTGCTCTGGGTAATCGGCCTGTCGGCGGCCGGCATTGCGGTCAGTATTCTGGTCGGCTTGATGGTGACGAATCTCGGCGTCACGCGTCCGCTCGGCCGTCTGACGGCTGCCTTGCAGGCCATGTCGGAGGGGGAGCTGAGCACGGAGGTTCCGGAGGCCCGGCGCGGGGACGAGATCGGCGCCATCGGCAAAGCCGTGGAAGGCATCAAGGCCCTGGTCTCCCACAAGGCGGCCGAGCAGGCGGAGACCAAGCGGGTGACCGACGCGGCGGCCGCCGCCGATCGCAGCCGGACGCTGCTGACCTTCGCCGACGGCTTCGAGGCGACGGTCGGCCGGATCATCGGCCTTGTCTCGGCCTCGGTCGCCACCCTGCAGGCCACCGCCCGGATCATGACCGACACCGCCGCGCGGACCGCCGATCGCTCGACCCATGTGGCGGCCGCCGCCGAGGAGGCCGCCGCCAACGTCAACACGGTGGCGAGCGCGGCCGAGGAGCTGGGCTCCTCGGTGCTGGAGATCGGGCGGCAGGTCAGCGGCTCCGCCGCGCTCGCCCAGAACGCCGTCGCGGAGGCCGATCGGACCGCAGCCCTGGTGCAGGACCTTAGCACCGCCGCCGGCAAAGTCGGCGCCGTGGTCGAGCTGATCGCCGCCATCGCGAGCCAGACCAACCTGCTGGCGCTCAACGCCACGATCGAGGCGGCCCGCGCCGGCGAGGCGGGACGCGGCTTCGCCGTCGTGGCGGGCGAGGTCAAGGAACTCGCCGCCCAGGCGGCCCGGGCGACGGGGGAGATCTCGGAGCAGATCGGCCAGATCCAGGGGGCGACCGGACAGGCGGTCTCGGTCATCGCCACGATCACGGCGCGGATCCGCGAGATCGACGCGGTGGCCACCTCGATCGCGGCCGCGGTCGAGCAGCAGGGGGCGGCCACGCAGGAGATCGTGCGCAACGTCACCCAGGCCGCCACCGGCACCAGCGAAGTCACCAGCAACATGGCGGGCGTCGCCGAGGCCTCGGAGGCGACCGGTGCGGCGGCCCATCAGGTTCTCGCGGACACGTCCGCGCTGGCGCGCCAGTCGGAGGATCTCGGCGACGAGGTCCGGCGCTTCCTCGCCACGATCCGGGCGGCGTGACGCCACCTCCCTGATGGCAGCCCTGCATCCGTCCCACTGACGCCGTCCCCCCACCCGGGTTAAAGCCCCGACATCCGGCCCCTCGACCGGGTCGCCCGGGAGAACACCGTGGGCCTCGTCTACGCGCTCGCCGCTTATCTGAGCTGGGGCCTGGTGGTCCCCATCCACTTCCGGTTGCTCGGGGCCTACAGCCCGAACCACATCCTGGCCGAGCGCATCGTCTGGTCGAGCCTGTTCGCCGGCACCCTGGCCCTGATCCTGGCGGCGCGCCACCGCCTCATCCTGCCGCTGCCCCTGCGCCCGCGCCACGCCCTGCTTCTGCTCTCGGCCGCGATGATCGGCGTGAACTGGTTGATCTACCTCTACGCGGTCAGCAGCGGGCATCTGCTCGACGCGAGCCTCGGCTACTACATCAACCCGCTGGTCAGCGTGGCGCTCGCGCGCGTGGTGCTCGGCGAGCGCCTGCGGCCGATGCAGGCGGCAGCCGTCGCGGTCGCGGCAGCCGGCGTCGGGGTCGCGGTGATCTGGGCGGGCGAGCTGCCGCTCATGTCCCTGTCGCTGGCGGTGTCCTTCGCGCTCTACGGGCTCGTCCGGAAGATCGTCGGGGTCGACGCGTTGGTCGGCTTCCTGGCCGAAACCCTGCTGCTCCTGCCGGCGGCGGTCGTGTGGCTCGTCCTCACGCCCGAGCCGTTCCTGCCTGCGGAGTCCGCAGGCCGCGCGCTCCTGATGCTGACGGGGCTCACAACCGCCCTGCCGCTGATCTGGTTCGCCGCCGCGGCGGTGCGGCTGCGCCTCACCACCCTCGGCCTGCTGCAATACGTCGCCCCGACCTGCCTCCTCGGCCTCAGCGTGTTAGCCTACGGCGAGCGCGTGGAGCCGCACCGCGCCCTGATGCTGGCCCTGATCTGGGTGGCACTCGTCCTCTACACGATCGATGCCCTCCGGGGCCGGCGCAATCCAGTCTCCGCGCCGGTGCGGTCGGATCCGGACGCGATGCGTGTATAAGGCATACCGGTACGGGCCCTTCGGGGCGGATGAGGGATGATGCGCAGCCGATGAGCGAAAGAGAGGGCGGCGCCGAGGCCGTCACGGATGCCGATTACCGGATCCTCGCCGAGACGCTGCCGCAGCTCGCCTGGATCGCCGAGGCCGACGGCACGATCATCTGGTACAATCAGCGCTGGTACGACTATACCGGCACTTCGCTTGAGGAGATGCGCGGCTGGGGCTGGCGGTCCGTCCACCACCCCGATCACGAGGCCGCGGTGACGGAGCGCTATCAGGCCGCGATCGCCCTCGGCGGCGTATGGGAAGACACCTTCCCCCTGCGGGGCCAGGACGGGATCTACCGCTGGTTCCTGTCGAAGGCCCGGCCTCATTGCGACGCATCCGGGCGGGTCCTGCGCTGGTACGGGACCAACACCGACATCTCCGGCCGCCGCGCCATCGAGGAGCGCCTGCGCCATTCGGAGCAACGCTTCCGCGCGCTGGTGGACGCCTCCGCGGCCGTGATCTGGAACACCAACGCCGCAGGCGAGCTGATTCCGCCGCAGGTCCGCTGGAGCATCTACACCGGGCAGACCGAGGAGGCCTACCAGGGCTGGGGCTGGCTCGACGCGGTCCATCCCGACGACCGCGGCCACGCCGCGGATACCTGGGCGGCCTGCGTGGAGGCCCGCGCGACCTACGAGGTCGAGTACCGCCTGCGCCGTCACGACGGCATCTGGCGGACCATGGAGGTGCGCGGCGTCCCGGTGCTCGCCGAGGACGGCTCGTTGCGGGAATGGGTCGGCACCTGCATCGACGTCACCGAACGTAAGGAAGCCGAGGAGGCGGTGGAGCGCGCGCGCCAAGCCGCTGAGGCCGCCAACCTCGCCAAGAGCCAGTTCATCGCCAACATGAGCCATGAACTGCGCACGCCGCTCTCGGCGGTGATCGGCTATTCCGAGATGCTCGGCGAGGAACTGGAGGATATCGGCCAAGCTGCCCTCCTGCCGGACCTGCGCAAGATCGAGGCGGCGGCCCGCCACCTGCTGTCGTTGATCAACGACGTACTTGACATCTCGAAGATCGAGGCCGGCCGCATGACCGCCTCGGCCGAGACCTTCGCGGTCGCGGATCTGCTCCAGGACGTCACCGATTCCACCGGCTCCCTGGTGGAGAAGAAGGGCAACCGCTTCGTTCTGGATGCGGGCGCGGGGGCGGGGGCCGAACTCGGCTCGATGCACCAGGACCAGACCAAGATCCGCCAGTGCCTGCTGAACCTGATCGGCAACGCCGCCAAGTTCACCGAGCAGGGAACCATCACCCTCACGGTGCGCCGTCACATTGAGGACGGGGCCGACTGGCTGTCCTTCGCGATCGCCGATACCGGCATCGGCATGAGCGAGGAGCAGATCGGGCGCCTGTTCGAGCGCTTCGTGCAGGCCGATGAATCGACCACCCGCCAGTTCGGCGGCACCGGCCTGGGGCTCAGCATCACCCGCGCCTTCTGCCGGACGATGGGCGGCGATATCGCCGTCACCAGCAACCCGGGCGCGGGCTCGACCTTCACGATCCGCCTGCCCGCGACGCTCGCCCCCGAGGACGCGCCGCTCGCCGAGGCCGAGGCCCACGCGATCGAACCGCACGAGCAGCACGAGACGGTCCTGCTGGTCGACGACGACCCGGCCGCCCGGGAACTCCTCCAGCGCTTTCTGGAACGCGAGGGCTTCCATGTCCGCAGCGCCAACGATGGCCGCGCCGGCCTGACGCTGGCGCGGGCCCTGAAGCCCCGGGCGATCCTGCTCGATGTCGAGATGCCGCGCATGGACGGCTGGGCGGTTCTGCACGCGGTGCGCAACGACCCCGACCTCGCCGGCACGCCGGTCATCATGACCTCGGTGGTGGCCGAGCAGGGCCTCGGCCAGGCGCTCGGCGCCACCGACTACTTCGTCAAACCGATCAACTGGGACAGGCTCAAGGGCCTGATGGAGCGCTACCGGCCCGCGGCGCCGGACGAGGCCCGCATCCTCGTGGTCGACGACGACGCGGATGCCCGCGAACGCCTGCGCCGGTCGCTCGGTCGCGAGGGCTGGACCGTCGACGAGGCGGAGAACGGCCGGATCGCCCTGGAGCGGTTCAGCCAGGCACGGCCGAGCCTGATCCTGCTCGATCTGATGATGCCCGAGATGGACGGGTTCGGCTTCCTGCGGGCTTTGCGCACCCGGCCCGACGGCGACGTGCCGGTGGTGGTGCTCACGGCCAAGGAGATCACCCATGCCGAGAAGGAGAGCCTGACCCGGCAGGCCGACCGGGTGATCGCCAAGGGCTCCATGAGTCTCGCCGAGATCGGCCGGCAACTGCGGGTGCTCTACGCGCGTTCGGCGAACGAGCCGGTGCCGGGACAACTCCAGGGCCTGATCGCGCGGCTCGCCGAGCAGGAGACGGGGGACAGGCCATGAGCGATGCAGGTATCGATGCCGACAAGGCGGTGGCGATCCGCCTGCGGGCGCGGCTGGCGGTGGTGGAACGGGCGGCGTGGTTCGGCATGGTCCACGCCATGAAGACGCGCCCCGCCGAGACCGAGGCCTACATCGCCTCCGAGCGGGCGCGCTGCGCGGAGGGTTTTGGCGGCACCACCTGGGCGAAGGATCTGACCGACGCGGAGCGGAAGATGCTGGCGGATGAGGTCGATGCCGGGCTGGCGCAGCTGATCGAGGATGCGCGGGGGGAGATTTAGGCGCCGTCTTTGCGAGCGGAGCGAAGCAATCCCGTGGCGCGCCACGTCCTCCGAGGTTGCGCAGCCCTGGGTCACTTCGCTCCGCTCGTGATAACGGGGCGGGCGGTGTCAGCCGACGAAGGCAAACAGGAGCCGTATCCCCAAGCGAGCGAAGCCCGCATGCGGCCGCGAGATCGCGCTCACGCCGGTCAAGCGTACGACATCATGGACACGGCCAAGATCTTCCGGGAAGCTTGCCAATTCTCGATGGCGATTCGGAACGGTGCGAGCCCATGTCGGATGAGCCGATCCTCCCCGTCAACTTCACGATTTCTCCGGCAGCCTGGGACGAGATCGAGCGCATACGACAGTTCTGGGATAGCCAATTCGACGACAAAGCCGATGTCCCCGTGATCAGCTGGGGCAGAACGATCTTGAACGACGGACGATCCTGGAGCCACGTCGTCGTGAGTTTCTTCAGTGTCTCCGAACGGCAAAGAATCGCACACGGCATCCAGATACTCTTGGGCCGCGAAATTGTGTTCAACACGGTGCCGGAGTTCTACGAAAAATTCGCGGGCAAGGTGATCCGATTCGAGCCGGAGAAATGGTTCTTCCTGGCGTCGAACTGAAAATGCCCGCGCGCTGCCGCCGAGTCTAACTCGAGCGAAACACATCGCCCCAAGCCGGCGGCAAGCCCGTCCAGACCAGCGGCGCCGCCACCGCCTGACCCGGCAAACGCGTGGCGGAAAACACCCCCCGCGCCACGGCCCGGGCCAACACCCGCGCGGCGGCATCGCCCAAACGCGCCAACGCCACCACCGGATCGGCGAGCGGCACGGCGCTGGTGGCCACGGCGAAGACCAGATCGCCGTCGAGGGGCGTATGCGCCGGCACGAGGGCCCGGGCGAGGCCGTCCTGGGCCGCCACCGCGAGGCGGCGGCACTGCGCCTTGGTCAGGCCTGCGTCGGTCGCCACCACGGCGAGCGTCGTGGCGGCGCCCGGCAGCGCCCGGGCCGGGAAGGCGAGGGCGTCAGCCGGTACCTGGGCCGGGGAGCCGAGACCGCCGAACTCGGCCCCTTCCTCGAAGGGCGCGGCCCAGAAATGCGGCCCGTCGCCGATCGTCGCGTTGCCGAAGGCGTTCACCGCCACGAGCGCACCGACCCGAAAACCCGTGCCGGCCACCAGCGCGGAGGCCGAGCCGATCCCGCCCTTCAGGCGCCCGGTGCGTGCGCCGGTCCCGGCCCCGACGGAGCCCAGATCGAAAGCCTTGGCGGCCGCCGCGGCGGCGGCGAAACCCAGCTCGCGATAGGGCGGGTAGCGGCCCCACTCCTTGTCGCCGCCGTTGAGCAGGTCGAACAGGATCGCCCCGGGCACGATCGGCACCCGCATCCCGCCGACCGGGAAGCCGCGCCCGGCCTCGGCAAGCCACGCCGTCACGCCCGCCGCCGCGTCGAGCCCGAAGGCCGAGCCGCCGGACAGGACCAGAGCGTCGATCCGCTCCACGGTGCGTTCGGGATCGAGCAGGTCGGTCTCGCGGGTGCCGGGCCCGCCGCCGCGGACGTCCACGGAGGCGACGACGGGCGCGTCGAACAGGATCGCGGTGACGCCGCTGGCAACTTGGAGGTCGCTGGCGTGGCCGACCCGCAAACCGGGAATGTCCGTGATGCGATTGTGCAGCATCAACGGAGCTTGCCACGCCCTGCGTTCGGGGCAAATCCCGGCATACGCCGCGGACCACCCGGCCGGATTCCCCGGTTGAACAGGTGGCACAGGGAATAAAGGAGCAAGCCATGGACGTCGGATTCATCGGAATGGGTCGGATGGGCCGGGCCATGGCCGGCAGCCTCGCGCGGGCCGGCCACACGGTCCGGGCCTGGAACCGCACGCCGGCTGCCGCCCAGGGCATCGAGGGGGTGACGCCGGTCGGCAGCGCCGCGGAGGCTTTCGCGGGCGATGCCGTCATCACCATGCTGGCCGACGACGCGGCGCTCGAAGCCGTGATCGTGGCCGGCGGCCTGCTCGACCGGCCGGAGCGCCCGAGCGTGCATATCGGCATGAGCACGATCTCGGTGGCCCTGGCGAAGCAGCTCGCCGCCGTGCACGAACGGGCGGGTGTCCCCTACATTTCGGCGCCGGTCTTCGGGCGGCCGGACGTGGCGGAGGACGGCAAGCTCAACATCGTGGCGGCCGGCGCGGCGGAGCAGATCGACCGCGCCGCCCCGCTGCTCGACGCCATGGGCGCCAAAACCTGGCGCTTCGGCGCGGAGCCGGTGCGGGCGAACGCCGTCAAGCTTGCCGGCAACTTCATGCTGATCTCGGCCATCGAAGCCATGGCGGAGGGCTGCGCACTCACCGAGGGCCATGGCGTGCCGGGCGCAGACTTCCTCGACCTGATGACCAGCACCCTGTTCGCCTCGCCGGTCTACAAGGGCTACGGTGCCTCGATCGCCCAGAACCGCTACGAGCCGCCGGGCTTCATCCTCAAGCTCGGCGCCAAGGACGTGCGGCTGGCCCTTCAGGCCGCCGAGGGCGCGGGCGTACCGATGCCCTTCGCCAGCGTCCTGCGCGACGGCCTGATCGAGGCGATCAGCCACGGCGACGGCGACAAGGATCTTGCGGCGCTCGCCCGCGTCTCGGCCCGGCGCGCCGGGCGGTAGCGGCGCTCCGAAGGGCCCCGTCTCAGAGCCCGAACCGAGCGAAGGCCGCGCGTTCCTCGACGGCGGCCATCGCGCCCTCGGCCAGCGCGATCCCGCCCGGTGCGCCGCCCCGGCGCAGCAGGCGGGATAGGAACCCGCCCCGGGCCTCAGCGACGAGCCGGAGATCCACCTTCTCTCCGAAGCGGGCGCGCATCACCGTACGCACGTCGCCCAGCGCATCGACGAGGCCGAGCGGCAGCGCCTGCCGGCCGGTCCAGACCGCGCCGGTGAACAGGTTTTCGCCCTTCGACAGGGTCGGGCGCCGGGCCGTGACGAGGCTCGTGAACAGATCCTGCACGTCGGCCTGGATCCGCTTCAGCCGCTCCACATCCGCAGGGTCCTCGGGGCGGAACGGGTCGAGCATCGACTTGGCTTCGCCCTGGGTGTGGACCCGGCGCTCGACGCCGAGCTTCTCCAAGAGGTTATGGAAGCCGAACCCCGCCGAGACCACGCCGATCGAGCCGACGATCGAGGTCGGGTCGGCGACGATCTCATCGGCCGCGCAGGCGATCATGTAACCGCCGGACGCCGCGACATCCTCCACGAAGGCGATCACCGGCAGGCTTTTTTCCTCGGCCAGCGCCCGGATCCGGCGGTGGATCAGGTGCGATTGCGCGGGGGATCCGCCGGGCGAGTTGATCACCAGCGCCACCGCCTTGACCCCGGGCATCCCGAAGGCCCGCTCCAGGCTGCCGGCCACGCCGCCGATCGAGAGACCCGGGCGGAGCGGCGAGACCGCCCCGATCGTCCCCGAGAGCCGAACCACGGCGACCCGCGGGCGGCGGTCCCGGAAGCGGCGCGGAAGGAAGGCGCGGACGGAATCGGACAACGCGAACGCCATGGGGATCTTACGCAGCTCACTGGAGATGCGGGCCGGAACGGCCCGGATGGATCTAACGGAAACTGGGCGTTCCTTAACCTCAAGCAAGAGTGGTGCGTCTGCGCAGCTACGCGGACCGAACCGTTTGCCGACCTTGGCCGTTCCTGCCGTCGGTGCGGTTGTCGCGCCGGTCCGGATCCGCAGGCTCGTCCGGGCGCCAACACGGGAGAGAAACGATGCGACCCTGGCCTATCCTGGTCCTCCTGGCCGCGCTGATCGGCGGCTTGGCAGGCGCGCCCGCCCGCGCGGCGCCCCTTCCGGTTCCGGCGACCGCCGAGGCTGCGGCGCCCGCCCCGGCAATCCAGCTCGCCCGGTGGCACTACCGGCGTCATCACTGGCGGCGCCACTGGCATCACCGCCGCCACCAGTGGCACCGGCGTCACCACTGGCATCGGCACTACGGGCACCGTCGCCACTACGGGTACCGCCATCACGGCTACCGGCACCACGCCTTCCGCGGGCGTGCGGTGGGTCACCGCCACCTGACGTTCTACTAGCGCGCTCTCCGCCGAAGTGGACCCCGGTTCGGCGTAAGAGAGCGGGCCAAAACAAGGGCTTAGAGCCGTACCCGATCGCAACGCGATCGGGTACGGCTCTAAGCGACCCGGTTTGCGGCACGGCCCCAACCGGCCGGGCCGCAGCATCCTGGGACCCCCCGCCTGCGCGCTTGCGGGCGGCCTCGGAAAACCTTATTTAACCGTCTGATATCACTGCTCTTCCGAGAGGACGTTCCGGCGCATCGCGCGCCATCCGGGAGCGGCCGAGAGCATCGCCCATCCGGGCTTCAGAACGGAAACCGACTTGGCCGAGAACGATCCGACTGGCGCAGCCCCGCCCGCCAGCGACATCCGCCCCGTCTCCATCACCGACGAGATGCGCCGCTCCTACCTCGATTACGCGATGAGCGTGATCGTGAGCCGGGCGCTTCCCGACGCGCGCGACGGCCTGAAGCCGGTGCATCGGCGCATCCTCTACTCCGCCTTCGAATCCGGGCACCTGCCCGAGCGGAAATACGTGAAGTCGGCGCGCATCGTCGGCGACGTGATCGGTCTCTACCACCCGCACGGCGACCAATCGATCTACGACGCCTTGGTGCGGATGGCGCAGGACTTCTCCATGCGCCTGATGCTCATCGACGGGCAGGGCAATTTCGGCTCGGTGGACGGCGATCCGCCGGCCGCCATGCGCTACACCGAATCGCGGCTGGCCAAGCCCGCCACGGCGCTGCTCGCCGACATCGACAAGAACACCGTCGACTTCCAGCCGAACTACGACGAATCACGCGAGGAGCCGAAGGTCCTTCCGGCCCGTTTCCCGAACCTCCTGGCCAACGGCGCCGGCGGCATCGCGGTCGGCATGGCGACCAACATCCCGCCGCACAATCTGGGCGAGCTGATCGACGCCTGCGTGGCGCTGATCGACGATCCGGGGCTGACCATCGAGCAACTCACCGAGATCGTCCCCGGCCCGGACTTCCCGACCGGTGGCCGGATCCTCGGCCGCGCCGGCACCCGGCAGGCCTACGCGACCGGGCGCGGCTCGGTGATCATGCGCGCAAAGTCGCATGTCGAGGAGCTGCGCAAGGAGCGCGAGGCGCTGATCTTCACCGAGATCCCGTATCAGGTGAACAAGGCGACGCTGGTCGAGAAGATCGCCGAGCTGGTCAAGGAGAAGCGCGTCGAGGGCATCTCGGACCTGCGCGACGAATCCGACCGGACCGGCATGCGCATCGTCGTCGAGATCAAGCGCGACGCCATGGCCGACGTGGTGCTGAACCAGCTCTACCGGTTCACGCCGCTGCAATCCTCGTTCGGCTGCAACATGGTGGCGCTGAACGGCGGCCGCCCCGAACTGATGAACCTGAAGGACCTGCTCGAGGCCTTCGTGGATTTCCGCGAGGAGGTCGTCTCCCGCCGGACCAAGTTCCTCCTCGGCAAGGCCCGCGAGCGCGCCCACGTCTTGTGCGGCCTCGCCATAGCGGTGGCCAATATCGACGAGGTGATCCGCCTGATCCGGACCTCGCCGGACCCGAACACGGCTCGCGAGGCCCTGATGGGCCGCGACTGGCCGGCCCACGACATCGCGCCGCTGATCGCGCTCGTCGACGACCCGCGCCACCGGGTCGCCGAGGACGGGACCTATCGCCTGTCCGAGACCCAGGCCCGCGCCATCCTCGACCTGCGCCTGCAGCGCCTCACGGCTCTGGGCCGCGACGAGGTCGGCGACGAGTTGAAGACGCTTGCCGACGAGATCGCCGATTACCTCGATATCCTGCGCTCGCGGGTGCGCATCCAGACCATCGTGAAGCAGGAGCTGATCGAGGTCCGCGAGCAATTCGCCACCCCGCGCCGGACCGAGATCGTCGACTTCGACGGCAGCGTCGAGGACGAGGATCTGATCGCCCGCGAGGACATGGTGGTGACCGTGTCGCATGCCGGCTACGTGAAGCGCGTGCCGCTCTCGACCTACCGGGCTCAGCGCCGCGGCGGCAAGGGCCGCTCCGGCATGGCGACCCGCGACGAGGATTTCGTCACCCGCCTGTTCGTGGCCAACACCCACACGCCGGTGCTGTTCTTCTCGAGCCAGGGCCAGGCCTACAAGGAGAAGGTCTGGCGCCTGCCGATGGCCGCCCCGAACGCCCGCGGCAAGGCGCTGGTCAACATCCTGCAATTGCAGGACACCTCCGAGCGCATCACCACGATCATGCCGCTGCCGGAGGACGAGGCCTCCTGGGAGACGCTCGACGTGATGTTCGCGACCGCGAGCGGCAATGTCCGGCGCAACAAGCTGTCGGACTTCACCACGGTGAACCGCAACGGCAAGATCGCCATGAAGCTCGATCCGGGCGACCACATCGTCCATGTCGAGATCTGCCGTCCGGACCAGAACGTGCTGCTCACCACCGCCAAGGGCCAGTGCATCCGCTTCCCCGTGGAGGATGTGCGCGTGTTCAAGGGCCGCGATTCGACCGGCGTGCGCGGCATCCTCCTCGCCCCGGACGACCGCGTCATCTCGATGACGATCCTCAACGCCTTCGACGCCACGGCGGAGGAGCGGACCGGCTACCTGAAGATGCGCCGTGCCGTCACTGGCGAGGCGGAGGACGGCGTTGAGATCGAGGCCGAGGACGGTGCCGAGGCCGCCGCGATTTCGCAGGAGCGCTACGCCGAAATGGGGGGCGCCGAGCAATACGTGCTCACCCTGTCGGAGCGGGGCTTCGGCAAGCGCTCGTCGTCGTTCGAGTACCGGACCTCGGGCCGCGGCGGCAAGGGCATCACGGCGATGCGGGTCAACGAGCGCAACGGCAACCTCATCGGCTCCTTCCCGGTGGAGGCCTCGGACCAGATCATGCTGGTCACCGATGGCGGCCAGTTGATCCGCGTGCCGGTGGACGACATCCGCATCGTCGGCCGCGCCTCGCAGGGCGTCACGGTGTTCAACACCGCCAAGGATGAGAAGGTCGTCTCGGTCGAGCATATTGAGGGCGAGGACGAGGACGCCGAAGCCGGCGTCGAGGGCGGCGAGGAGGCGTAAGCTGCCGCCCGGTTCCGTCCGGGGCGAAAATGCTCTAGGTCGGGTCGCAATGACCCGCACTGCCCTCTACGCCGGCTCGTTCGATCCGGTAACGAACGGCCATCTCGACGTGGTCCGCCAAGCCTGCCGGCTGGTGGACCGCCTCGTGATCGCCATCGGCGTGCATCCCGGGAAGGCGCCGCTCTTCTCTGCCGAGGAGCGAGCGGCGCTCCTCACCGAGACCTGCGGGCCGGTGGCCCAGGCTGAGGGCGCGACGCTGGAGATCGTCACCTTCAACGACCTCGCGGTCTCGGCCGCCCGGCGCTGTGGCGCCGCGATCTTCATCCGCGGCCTGCGGGACGGCACCGATCTCGATTACGAGATGCAGCTCGCCGGCATGAACGGCGCCATGGCGCCGGAGGTGCAGACCGTGTTCCTGCCCGCCTCGATCCAGGCGCGCCCGATCACCGCGACGCTGGTGCGCCAGATCGCGGGCATGGGCGGGGATGTCGCGCCCTTCGTGCCCGCGCCCGTGGCGGAGCGCCTCCGGCAGCGCTTCGCCGCCCATTCCTGAGACTCGCAATTCCTGACCCCGGAAGGACTCCGATGAACCGACGCCACGCACTCCTCGCGCTCGCCCTCACGCTTGGTACCGCCAACGCGGCCTGGGCCGCGGATGCCAACACGGTCTATCTCCAGACCAAGGATGGCCGCATCACCATCGAGCTGCGTCCGGATCTGGCGCCCAAGCACGTCAAGCAGATCAAGACACTCGTGGGGCAGGGCTTCTACAACGGCCTGAAGTTCCACCGGGTCATCGACGGCTTCATGGCCCAGACCGGCGATCCGAAGGGCAACGGCACCGGCGGCTCCAGCCTGCCCAACATCCCGGCGGAGTTCTCGCAGTCGGCACAGTTCCGCCGGGGCACGGTGGGCATGGCCCGCTCGCAGGATCCGAACTCGGCCAACTCCCAGTTCTTCATCTGCCTCGCCGACGCGCCGAACCTGAACGGCCAGTACACGATCGTCGGCAATGTCACCGATGGACTCGACGTGCTCGACAAGATCAAGCGTGCATCCCCCGGTTCGCCCGGCGGCACCGTGCAGGATCCCGACAAGATCGTGAGCATGACGCTCGCCGAGAAGGCCAAGTAGCGGCCGCATGCCGGGCTGGCGCGCCGCCGCAATCCTCGTGCTGAGCTTGGGTCCGGCAGCCGCCGCGACCTATGAGGGCAGCCCGTTCTACGGCTATGCCTTCGAGCCCGGCGGCGGCTATCCCTTGAGCCTGCCGCAGACGCTGCGGGCCACGATCGCGGTGCCGGTCTCGCGGATGGCGACGAAGCCCGCCAATACTTTGGCGGAGCTGTACCCGGCGCTCGCCGCCTGCTGGCAGGTGCCGGCGGAACTCGGGGCGCCGAGCGCGGGAGCGGACGACATCGAAATCACCCTGCGGCTGTCGCTGCGCCGCGACGGCAGCCTGCTCGGGCCGCCGCGCGTGACTTACGCGGCTGGGGTCTCGGGTTCGCAGCGGAACACCCTGGTGCGCGGAACCCTCGACGCCCTGGCGCGCTGCATCCCCGTCCACATCACGGCCGGCCTCGGCAGCGCCATTGCAGGCCGCCCGGTGGCGCTCCGCTTCGTCTACCGCCCGCCGGCCTGAACGGCGGCGATACCATCACGGGCGCTGGCCGGATCCGGCAGGCGCCGATACAATTCCCCCAACCGGAAGGATGAAACATGGCCGACAACGAAACCATCGTGCTTGAGACCACCAAGGGTCGCGTCGTGATCGCGCTGCGCCCTGACCTCGCCCCGGGCCACGTCGAGCGCATCAAGACGCTGGCGGGGCAGGGCTTCTACGACGGCGTGCCGTTCCACCGGGTGATCGACGGGTTCATGGCCCAGACCGGCGACCCGACCGGCACCGGCTCGGGCGGTTCGGACCTGCCGGACCTGAAGGCCGAGTTCAACGCCGAGCCGCACACGCGCGGCACCTGCTCCATGGCGCGGACCAACTTCCCGCACTCGGCGAACTCGCAGTTCTTCATCTGCTTCGACGACGCCCGCTTCCTCGACAAGCAGTACACCGTATGGGGCAAGGTCGTGGAAGGCATGGACGTGGTCGACACGATCAACAAGGGCGAGCCGCCGCGCTCCCCGGACAAGATCGTGGAAGCGACCGTCAGCGAAGCGGCCTGAGGCCGGACTGAAACTTCGCGTGCCGCGACTGCTCTCGGTTGAGGGCACCGCGGCTCGCCGTCTTTGCGAGCGGAGCAAAACACCCAGCCAGCGCGACGATTTCCGATGTCGCGGTGGCCTGGGTCATTGCGCTTCGTTCGTGATGACGGCGGAACCGTTTCAGCCTCAGTCGAGCGCTTCGGCCGCCGCCAGATCCGCCGGCGTGTTGACGTTGAGAAACGGATCCACCGGCGCGACCGGCCAGGATGCCACTGCCGCCCCGTGAAGCGCGATGAAGGCGCCGACCCGCCGCTCTCCGCGTACAAGATAATTCCCAAGTGCATTGCGCAGGGCCGTCGGCCAGAGCGCGATCGTGTAGTGCTGGCGCTCGCCGGAGGCTGCGAGCGCGATGACGGTCTCGGAGGCCGCCGCGCGCAGACGCGCCACCAGATCTTCCGGCAGGAACGGCGCATCGCCCGAGACGCTGACGACCTGCTCGATGCCCTGCGCGGCAGCGTACTCCAGCCCCGCGAGGATGCCAGCCAGCGGTCCCGGCTGACCCGGCAGCGGATCCGGCAGGATCGGCCCCGGAAACCCGGGAAACCGCGCCGGGTCGCCGTTGGCGCTGAGCGCCAGCCCGGCCTCGCATTGCGGCCCGAGCCGTTCGACCACCCGCTCCAGCAACGTCCGGCCGCCGAGGCGGAGCAGCGGCTTGTCGCCGCCGCCCATCCGTCGCGCCTGCCCGCCGGCCAGGATCAGGCCGAGAACGGGCGGCGCCACGGGCTTACTCGAACACGATCTTGGGCGCCGTCCGCCCGGCCGGCGCGCTGGACAGGTTCGCCCAGAGCTGGGCGGCGATGTCCCGATAGATCTTGGCGTGCGGCCCCTCGGGATCCGTCGCCACCACGGGTTGACCGGAATCCGAGGTCTCGCGGATGGTCATGTCGAGCGGCACCTCGCCGAGGAACGGTACGCCGAGGCGCTGCGCCTCGATCCGCGCACCGCCATGGCCGAAGATGTGCGAGGCGTGGCCGCAATTCGGGCAGACGAAGGTCGCCATGTTCTCGATCACGCCGAGGATCGGCACCGCGACCTTCTTGAACATGGTCACGCCGCGACGCGCGTCGATCAGCGCGAGATCCTGCGGCGTCGAGACGATCACGGCGCCCGAAAGCGGCGTCGCCTGCGCCATGGTGAGCTGCGCGTCGCCGGTGCCGGGCGGCATGTCGACCAGCAGCACGTCGAGTTCGCCCCAGAGGACATCGCGCAGCATTTGGGTGATGGCGGACTGCACCATCGGGCCACGCCAGATCATGGCGGTCTCAGGCTCGATCAGGAAGCCGATCGACATGACCTTGAGGCCGTAGCCGACCATCGGCTCCATGGCCTTGTTGTCGACGACATTGGGCTTGCCCGAGAGGCCGAACAGTTTTGGCACCGACGGGCCGTAGATGTCGGCATCGAGCAGCCCGACCTTCAGCCCCTGTGCCTGGAGCGCCAGGGCGAGGTTGCAGGCCGTGGTGGACTTGCCGACGCCGCCCTTGCCGGAGGCGACCGCCACGATGTGGCGCACGCCCGCGATCTGCGGGCCCTGGTTCGGCGGCGCGCCGGGTCGTGGCGGCGCCACCGGCGGCGGCGTCACGGGGCGCGGGGCGGCGCTGCTCTGGGCCGGATGGCTCTGGCTCCGCTCCGACGTGAGGCTCGCGAACACGCCCGAGACGCCCGGCATTTGCAGGACCCGACCCTCTGCTTTCTGCCGCACCGGCTCGAACCGGTCGGCCTCGCTGGGATCGACCAGGATCGAAAACATCACGCGGCTGTTCGGATCGACCACGACCTGTGAGAGCCGCCCCGAGCCGGGCAGGGTGGTGCCGGCAGCATCGACGGTGACGTCGGCGAGCGCCTTCAGCACGTCGTCGCGGGTGATCGCCAAAATCGTTCTCCACCGGGGCAAGTCAGGTATGCCAGAGCATGTAACCAAGCGCGCCCAGAACACCAGACCCCGGATCTGCAATTGCCAGCCGCGCGGGAAGCCTGCGTCCCTGTGCCGGTCCCGACCCCTTGAGCAGCCTCAAGCAGCCGCAGCATGGAGACCCGCCGTGTCGTCTTCTATCGTGGCCGCGCGATCAGATTGCATTCCTGCATCGGCCCGCGCACCACGGTCCCGTCGCCACGCCAGTAGACGCCGTTGCGGACGTATCGGCAGCCGAGGGGGCCACGCAGCCGCCTCACGCGCTCGATATGGACGCTTCCGGCGCGCCGGTTGGAGAAATCGTGCCCGCCGATAGACACGCCCGGGCCGAACCGGACCTCGGCAGCCGCCGGAGGGACCGGAAGGGCGAGAGCGCCTACGGCCAGCAGCACGGCGACCGGCCGCCTCACCCATGGCTGCGTCATCCGAACCTCCGTCTACGCTCATGCAAGCTGAACCAACGGAAGATTGATCCGTTGTCGGGGCACCCTTCCGGCGGGGACCCCTCCGGCGCACCTCCGCGCGCCTCTGGAATCACCGCCTGAACCGACGATCAGGAGAACGAGTTCATGCATCAGGGCAATCACCGCGACCACGAGGGCGCGAAGAAGCTGTTCGAGCTCATCAAGGATGTAAAAATCGCCATGATGACGACCGTCGATTCGGACGGTACGCTCAACAGTCGCCCGATGTGGAACAACGACGTCGACGAGAACGGCGACCTGTGGTTCTTCACCAAGCTGCACTCGCCCAAGACCGCTGAGATCAGCAAGGACAACCAGATCAACCTCGCCTATTCCGACCCGTCGAGCCAGAACTACGTCTCGGTGGCCGGCAAGGCCGAGATCGTCCGCGACCAGTCGATCATCGACGCGAAGTGGAATGAGAGCCTGAAGACCTGGTTCCCCAACGGCAAGGACGATCCGGAGGTCGCGCTGATCCGGGTCCACCCTGAGAAGGGCGAGTACTGGGATAGCCCGAACAGCACGATGCTGCACCTCTACGGGTACGTGAAGGCTTCGCTCACCGGCGAGAGTCCGAAGACCGAGACCAAGAAGGTCGATCTGGCCTGAGTCTCCCCTTTCAGAACGCTGTACGTCCGCGGGCGGCCTTCATCGGGGGCCGCCCGTCTTCTTGACGGGGCCGGGCCCGGCATGCGCTCTGCGTCGGCGAAGCGCAGCAGAGTCCCGGAAGAATGCTCGATCTGGCGAAGCGGGTTTACGATCACAGCTTCCGCATCGACCCGGTCGTGCGGTCGCTGCTCGACACGGATTTCTACAAGCTGCTGATGGCGCAATCGATCCTGCGCCGGCACCCGGACATCCGTGCCACCTTCGGCATCACCAACCGGACGCACCGGATCCGCATCGCCGACGAGGTCGATGCCGGGCAGCTGCGCGAGCAGCTCGACCACGCCCGCACGCTGCGCCTCAGCAAGGGCGAGGTCACGTGGCTGCGCGGCAACGTCTTCCGCGGCCAGGGGCGGATCCTCGGGCCCGAATTCGTCGATTGGCTGGAGAACTTCCGGCTCCCGGACTACGAACTCGCCGTCCATGACGGGCAGTACGAGCTGACCTTCCACGGCCCCTGGGTCGAGACCACGATGTGGGAGGTTCCCGCGCTCGCGATCCTCAACGAACTGCGGGCGCGGGCGGTGCTGCGGGGCATGGGCAAGCTCGAGCTTCAGGTGCTCTACGCCCGGGCGATGACCCGGGTCTGGGAGAAGATCGAGCGGCTGCAGAAGCTGCCGGACCTGTCGGTGGCGGATTTCGGCACCCGGCGGCGCCACGGCTTCCTGTGGCAGGATTGGTGCGTGCAGGCGATGGCCGAGGGCCTGGGCGGCGCGTTCCTCGGCACCTCGAACTGCCTCATCGCCGCCCGGCAGGAGGTCGAGCCCGTGGGCACGAACGCCCATGAACTGCCGATGGTCTACGCGGCTCTGGCCGAGGACGACGCGGCGCTCGCCGCCGCGCCCTACGGCGTGCTGGCGGATTGGCAGGAGGATTACCAGGGGAACCTGCTGGTGATTCTGCCCGACACCTACGGCACCACCGGCTTCCTGGCGAAGGCCCCCGACTGGGTCAGCGACTGGACCGGCATCCGCATCGATTCCAAGGACCCGATCGAGGGCGGCGAGGAGGCGATCCGGTTCTGGCAGGAACGCGGACGCGACCCGCGGGACAAGCTCGCGATCTTCTCCGATGGGCTCGACATCGACGAGATCGAGCGGATCCACGCCCAGTTCCACGGGCGGATGCGCATCGGCTACGGCTGGGGTACGCTGCTCACCAACGATTTCCGCGGGCTCCTGCCGGACGGGAAGCTCGATCCGGTCTCGATCGTCTGCAAGGTCACGGAAGCCAATGGCCGGCCGACCGTGAAGCTGTCCGACAATCCCACCAAGGCGCAGGGGCCGGCCGAGGAGGTCGCCCGCTATCGGCGGGTCTTCGCCGTGGGCGAGCAGGAGGCGCTGCCGGTTGTGGTGTGACCGGGTGTCAGACCCGGCAGGGTGAAACACGAAGGCTGACGGCCCCCGACTGAATTCATTATCATGTCGTCCAACCGGAGCCGCCAGGGGCGGCCCTGTCTGGGAGAACGCCATGTCGATGAATCGCCGCTCGCTGATCGGGGCCGCGGGGCTCGCCCTCACGACGCCAGCCCTGCACGGCGCCCAAGCCGCCGAGGCGTCTAAACCGGCCGCCAAGCCTGCGCCGCCGCCCGTCACCAAAATCCTCGCGCAGTGGATCCTGGGATCCTCCTACGACAGCCTGCCGGAGAACGTCCGCCGCGAGGGCGTGCGCAGCTTCCTGAACTGGGTCGGCGTGGCGATCGGCGGCTCGCACCACGAGACCGTGGACGTTGCGGTCTCGGCGCTGCAGCCCTTCTCGGGGCCGCCCCAGGCCGGGCTGTTCGGCCGGACCGAGCGGTTCGACATCATGAACGCCGCCTTCCTCAACGGCGTGGCGAGCCACATCTTCGACTTCGACGATACCCATCTGAAGACGATCATCCACCCGGCCGGACCGGTCGCCTCGGCGATCCTGGCCTACGCGTCGATGAAGCCGGTCTCCGGCAAGGATTTCCTCGACGCGCTGGTGGTGGGGATCGAGGCCGAGTGCCGGATCGGCAATTCCGTCTACCCGAACCATTACGATGCCGGCTGGCACATCACCGGCACCTGCGGGCCGTTCGGCGCGGCCGCCGCCGTCGGCAAGCTGATGGGGCTGACCGAACAGCAGATGGTCTACGCGCTGGGGCTGGCCGCCTCGCAGCCGGTAGGTCTGCGCGAGTCGTTCGGCTCCATGAACAAGAGCTTCAATCCCGGCCGCGCGGCCGCGAACGGCCTGTTCGCGGCGATCCTGGCCGCGAAGGGCTACACCTCGTCGGATGGCATGATCGAGGCCAAGCGCGGCTGGGCCAACACGATCTCCACCAAGCAGGACTGGTCCGAAATCACCGACGGCCTCGGCACCCGCTACGAGTCGCTGCTCAACACCTACAAGCCCTTCGCCTGCGGCATCGTCATGCATCCGACGATCGACGCTGCCATCCAGATCCGCGATGAGGATCACGTCAAGCCGGAGGATATCAAGCGCGTCGATCTCAAGGTCCACCCGCTGGTGCTGGAGCTGACCGGCAAAACCGCGCCGAAGACCGGCCTGGAAGGCAAGTTCAGCATCTACCACGCCGCCGCGGTCGCCTTCGTGGAGGGCGCGGGCGGTGAGAAGCAGTTCAGCGATCGGGCTGTGAACGATCCGCAGGTGGTGGCGCTCCGCCAGAAGGTCCTGCCGGTGGTCACCCCCGGCATCGACGCCGCGCAGGTCGACATGACCGTGACCCTGAACGACGGCCGGACCTTCCACCGATTCATCGAACACGCGATCGGCAGCGTGGAGAAGCCGATGTCGGACGCGCAGCTTGAGGCGAAGTTTACGGACCTCGCGTCGGGCGTGCTGCCGGACGCGCAAACCAAGCGGGTGATGCAGCTGTGCTGGTCGCTGCCGGAGCTGAAGGATGCGGGTGAGGTGATGCGGGCCGGCGTGCAGGGGGCGTGATCCCCACACGCTGTGCGGGATCGTTTTCCGGTCCCATGCCGTTCCCCGAGCGCGCGGCCTCGTTCGACCCCGACGGGAGCCCGCCTGTAGCGTTCGGGGCGCGGATCGCGGCATGGCAACGAGAACCCCGGTCGGGGGTGAACCGGCGGCGCGACAGGGCGCGCCCCTGATCCCGCCGCGCCCCACGCGCGTCACCGCCGCCGAGACCCCACGGGCCGCCATGGCCTCGCCCGTGGTGGTCGGCGCCACCATCATCGCGGCACTGTATTTCGGCCGCGAGATCTTCATCCCGATCGCGATCGCGCTGCTCCTGTCCTTCGTGCTCACGCCGCTGGTCAACCGCCTGCGGCGGCTTCGGCTGCCACGGCTGGTGGCGGTGGGCGTCAGCGTCTTCCTGACCCTCGGCATCGTGGCGGCGATGGCCACCCTGATCGGCATCCAGGCGGCCGACCTCGCGGGGGACGTCCCGCGCTATCGGTCCACGATCGAGCAAAAGATCAACGGCCTGCGCGACTCGCCCGTGGGGCACGCCACCGAATACGTGGCCAGTATCGGGCGCGCCCTGCACACCGGTGGCAAGGAGGCGGGCAAGGAAGTGGGCGCCGCGGAGGGGCCAGCCGCCGCGCCGCCGCAACCGGCACCGGACCAGACGGCGTCGCAGCCCAAACCCATGGTGGTGGAGGTGGCCTCGACACCGCCGGGCTCGCTGGAAATGCTGTCCACGGTGCTGACGCCGGTCCTGCATCCGCTGGCCACCGTCGGTATCGTGTTCGTGGTCCTGCTGTTCGTGCTGATGCAGCGCGAGGACCTGCGGGACCGCATGATCCGGCTCGCGGGATCGAGCGACCTGCACCGCACCACCGTGGCGATGGACGACGCGGCCAAGCGCCTGAGCCGCTACTTCGTGGTCCAACTCGCGCTCAACGCCGCCTTCGGCGTCGTGGTCGGCATCGGGCTCTACGTGATCGGCGTGCCGAACCCGGTACTCTGGGCGATCTTCTCGGCCCTGATGCGCTTCGTGCCGTATCTCGGTGCGGTCCTTTCGGCGATCCTGCCGATGGCGCTCGCCGCCGCGGTCGATCCCGGCTGGAACATGATGATCGCGGTGGCGATCCTGTTCGTCATCCTTGAGCCGCTCACCGGGCAGGTGTTCGAGCCGATCGTCTACGGCCAATCCACCGGGCTCTCGCCCTTCGCGGTGCTGGTTTCGGCCCTGTTCTGGACCTGGCTGTGGGGACCGGTCGGCCTGCTGCTGTCGACGCCGCTCACCGTCTGCCTCGTGGTGCTCGGCCGCCACGTGGAGCACCTCGAATTCCTCGACGTGCTGTTCGGCGACCGGCCCGCGCTGACGCCGGTGCAGAACTTCTATCAGCGGATCCTCGCCGGGGATGCCGAGGAGGTGCTGGGCCATGCCGAGCTGATCCTGCAGCAATGCGCACTCTCGTCCTACTATGACGAGGTGGTCCTCAAGGCGCTCGAACTCGCTGCCCGGGACGCGGCACGGGGCGTGCTGACCGCCCGGCAGAAGGCCGCGATGCGCACTGCTTTGG
>NZ_JALNUM010000043.1:0-47548 GCF_026540795.1 Methylobacterium sp. GC_Met_2 | reverse complement strand
GGGCCGGACGGCTTGGCCTCAGAACTTCCCGAGCATCGGGAATTCCACGCTCAAGCTCGATTCCGCCGCCATTGGCGCCTCGCGCTTGCGCGGTTTGCGGTTGAGCACCTGCTTCAGCTTCGTCTTCAGAACCGCCATGTCGAACGGTTTGAGGATGAAGGCGTCCGCCCCCGCTTGGTGGGCGAGGTTGATGTCCTCGAAGTCGAAGGACGATTCGGTGAGCATGAACGGCGTGTTCATCAGCGCGTCGTCGGCGCGGATCTCGCGCAGCAGGCTGAGCCCGTCCATCGGTTCCATATCGAGATCGGAGATCACCAGGGCGTAGCGGCGCTGGCGCAGACGCTCCAGGGCCTCCGGCGCACTGGTGACGCCCTCGACATCCGGGAAACCGATCCGGGTCATCAGCATGATGATCAGCCGGAGAAGTTTCTCCTGATCATCGACGATGAGGATCGGGGGCGTATCGCTCTCGGACATCGCGCGGCTCAGACGAAGAGATGATCGATGCCCTGGCGGGACATCGTGTCGGATTGCAGAGACAGGCACAGCCCGTGGATCGCGGAGGCCTTCGGCGTGCCGCGCTGGAGCATCGGCAGCAGGTTGGCCTTGGCGAACAGCGTCTCGTTCCCGGGCGTGCGCTGCGCGCTCTTGAAGGAGTGAACGAACTCGCGCTTGGCGATCTCACGCCATTCACTGATCTGCACATCCCGATGGCGGCTGTCGGCGTTGACCCGGTCGAAGGTCTCGTGGACGGACGAGCGCTCGCCCTCGATGACCTGGCAGGCGAAGTTCCCCTCGATCACGAGGAAACTCGTGATGACCGCGAACTCGTTCTTCTTCTGGGCGATGCGGCCGATATCGCCGATCTGCTCCGACCGCTTCGCCGCGTCCGACGACAGGTTCAGGCGCGAGAAGTAGATGATGTGGACGAGGCTCGTCCGTTTCGCCCGCATGATCCCGAGACCTGAAATCCCCACCGGTTCGGCGCTTCCGGGCAGGTCGCGCCGCACCCGATCCTGGCCGAAGGCGAGTCTCGCATGAGTCCGGATAACGCGTCGTAAACGAGGGCTGGCGGCCATCACGGGCCTGCTGGGCAGGATTTGCCGGCTCCGGCTGTCCGGCCTGCCAAGGCTGCCGAGTCGCTCCGCGACGGACTCAGTGTTTTCAATGGCTTAGCCCTGGCACAGCGGTTGCGGCCGATTGGGGCTGCGGGCCGTGCCGGCGCGCATCGGGATCGCTCGCCATGGATCTTTTCTCAGCCCTGCAGACCTCGGTCTCCGGATTGCAGGCGCAATCCTACGCCATCAGCAACATCTCCGGGAACATCGCGAACTCGCAGACGACCGGGTTCAAGCGCGTCGACACCAGCTTCGTCGACCTGATGAACGAATCGACGCCCAAGCGTGAAACCTCCGGTTCCGTCCTGGCGCAGTCGCAGCTGACCAACACGCTGGCCGGCAACATCGTCGCGACCACCGTGCCGACCAACATGGCCATCAGCGGCACGGGTTTCTTCACGGTGGTGCAGAAGACCGGCGACGCGAACGGCGCTTCGACGCTGGGCGGCACGACCATGTACACCCGCCGGGGCGACTTCTCGCAGGACAAGGACGGCTACCTGGTCAACGGAGCCGGCGGATACCTGACCGGCACGAATCTCGACCCGAAAACCGGCCAGGTGGTCAGCACGGGTCCCGTCCAGCTCAGCAGCGTCTCGCTCCCAGCTCAGGCGACGACCACGATCACTTACGCCGCCAACCTGCCGGCGACGCCCGCGACCGCCAACTACGCCGCCACGAAGGACGACACCTTCAATGGCGCGGCGGGAGCCTCGGTCACTGCGGCCAACGCTCCGGATTTCGTCAGCAAGAGCATCTCCGGCCCCTCCGTCACGGCCTACACGGCGACCGGCGCGCCGCTGACCTTGAGCACGCGGTGGGCGAAGATGAAGGATGCCGACCCGGCCAGCAACACCCCGGCGACGTGGAATCTCTTCTACGCGTCCGACCCGACCGTCTCGGCAACCGCGACCGCTTGGCAGAATGTCGGGACGGACTTCACGTTCGACTCCACCGGCAAGATGCTGACGCCGACCGCCAATCCTGTCCCCCTCGGCGCAATCAGCATCGGCGATTACACGTTTCCGAGTGTCAGCATGAACATCGGAGCCGGCAACCTGACGCAGTACTCGGATACGAGCGGTGCCGTCACGACGAACAAGCTGACCCAGGACGGCAATTCCGCCGGCACCCTGACGAGCGTCGATGTCGGCAGCGACGGCAAGGTCAACGGCACGTTTTCCAACGGGTCGGTGGCGGCGATCGCCACGGTGGGCATCGCTCAGTTCGCCAATCCGGACGGTCTGAAGGGCGACACGAGCGGCAACTATCTCCAGACGGTCGATTCCGGTCCGCCGCTCACCGGGCTCAACGGCAGCACGATTTCAGGAGCGAGCATCGAGCAATCCAACACCGACATTGCGACCGAATTCTCTAAGATGATCGTAACCCAGCAGGCCTATTCTGCGAACACGCGGGTCATGTCGACGGCTCAGACGATGATGTCTGATCTGCTCAACGTGATCCGCTGAGTGTTGAGCGCCGGGCCGCGGAGGGTGTGAGATGTCGCTGAATGCGCTTTCGACCGCCACCGCGGGGCTGGCCGCCACACAGGCGGCGATCAACGTCGTCTCGCAGAACGTAGCCAATGCGGGGACGGCGGGCTACGTCAAGCGGACACTCTCGACGGTCTCCACCGGCCCCAACAATTCCGGGGTCGCGGCCGGGCAGATCACGCGCAGCTTCGACGCTGCGGCGCTCAACCAGCTGCGGCTGGAGACGTCGGGCGCCGCCTACACCAGCACCAAGGCCGGAATCACCACGCAGCTCGATGCCCTGTACGGCACACCGGGCACCGCGACGTCGCTCGACGGCACGCTGAACACCTTCACCGAGTCGTTGCAGGAGCTGGCCGCGAGCCCGACCTCCGCGGCGGCGCGCACGACGGTCCTCGGCAACGCATCGGCGCTGGCCAGCCAGATCAACAGCGCCGCCGATACGGTGCAGTCCCTGCGCAGCGGGATCGAGGCGCAACTCGGCTCCGATACGAGCGCGGCGGGCGCGCTGTTGATCAGCATCGCGAACCTGAACACGAAGATCCAGAACACCTCCGACGGCGCCTCGATCGCCGATCTGCAGGACCAGCGCGATCAGGCGGTCACGAGCCTATCAAGCTACATGGACGTCAAGACCACCCCGCAGCGTGACGGGACGATCTCGGTCATCACCCAGTCCGGCGTGACGCTGGTCGACCGCGGATCCGCGGCTTCCCTGAGCTTCGACGGCCGCGGTACCCTGAACGCCACGTCGACCTACGCGACCGATCCGAACCAGCGCTCGGTCGGGACCATCACCGCCACACTGCCGGGCGGTGGCATCATCGACCTCGGCGCACCGAATGTGCTGCGCTCCGGCAGCCTCGCGGCCGAGTTCGAGCTGCGCGACCAGACCCTGCCGCAGGCCCAGCGCCAGCTCGACGACCTTGCGGCGGGTCTCGCCACCGCGCTGACCAACAAGCAGGTCACGGCGACCCAGGGGGCGGGCAATTCCGCCGCGATCGACCTGACCGGCCTCCAGGCCGGCAACACCCTGATCATCCCCGCCAACGCGAACAGCACGGGCCGGAACATCATCCTGGTCGCGTCCAATGATGCATCGCCGATCACGGCGAGCCAGACCGCCGATGCCAACGCCCTGGTGGCGAAGATCCGGATCCCGGTGGATCCGAACCAGGTTAGCGCGGCGCTGAGCGCCCTCGATCCCACTCTGTCGGCGTCCGGCACCGGCGCGGCGATCACCCTCACGAGTTCGGCCGCCTCACCGCAGGTCACCGGTACGGCGAGCATCACCGTCCCGACCTCGGCGGATCCCGCGTCGGGCTATCCGCAGATCGCGCTGTTCGTCGACGGCACGGGCAACACCCTCTATACGGGCTCGCTCGACGGTGGATCGAAGCTCGCGGGGCTCGCCCAGCGCCTCACCATCAACAAGAACATCTCCGCCAACACGGCGTTCTTGACGGCGACGAGCGCCACGGACCCGACCGCGACCGGCAAGCGCGCACAGATCCTGTTCTCGGCCTTGACCTCCACGGCGATGACCTTCTCGTCGGCGAGCGGGATCGGCGGGGTCTCGGCACCCTACAGCGCCACCGTGGCGGGCTTCGCACAGGACATCATCGCGACGCAGGGCGCGGCTTCCGCGAACGCGAACGCGATCGACGCGACGCAGCAGACCGCGCTCTCCACGGCGCAGGCCCGGTTCTCCTCCGCGGCGGGGGTCAACATCGACCAGGAGATGTCGAACCTGATCGCCCTTCAGACCGCCTACGGTGCCAACGCCCGCGTGCTCTCCGCAGCCCGCGACATGCTCAACCAGCTGCTGCAGATCTGATCATGACGACGATCACGCCCTTCGCGGCCGGCTCCTACATCACGGCCCGCAACGCCTCGCACCTGACGGCGCTGAAGAATCAGCTGAACGACCTGTCGAATCAGGTCTCCAGCGGTAAGGTGGCGACGACCTATGGCGGCCTCGGCTCCGGGCGTTCGACGGCGCTCTCCGCGCAGGCGACGCTCAGCGCGCTCACCGGCTACGCCGCCGGCATCGGCATCGCCCAGACGCGCACGAATCTCGCGGTCACCAGCCTGACGCAGGTCGCGACGATCGGGACGAGCGCCCGGGACGCGCTCAACAACGGCCTCCAGAGTGCCGCGGCCACCACCGTTGCCGGTCGCGCGACCGCACTGTCGGACCTGCAGACCGCCCTCGACACGCTCAACCAGTCGGCCGCGGGCAACTATCTGTTCGGTGGCGGCAATGCGACCACCCAGCCGGTGGTCGATGGGACCACGATCCTCAACGGATCGACCAACAGCGACGGGACCAAGAAGCTTGGCCTGCAGGGCTACATCGCCGACCAGGTGGCGGCGGATCTCGGATCGGGGATGGGGCGGCTGACGGTCTCGTCCGCCGGCATCAACCCGGTGGTGGTCTCGGAGCCGAACGATGCGACCCGCGGGACCTTCGGATTCACCCTGGGCAATGCCTCGTCGTCGACGACCGCGATCACCGCCGCCCCCGTGACTGGAACAACCGGCGCGCCGGGCTCGGTCAGCTTCAACGTGACCGGTCAGCCGGCCGTCGGCGACAGCGTCACGGTTACGCTGCAGATGCACGACGGGACCTCGACGACTCTGACGCTCACCGCAGTCGGCGGAACGACGGAAACGTCTTCCACGGGGACGGGGGCGACCTTCACGATTGGCGCGAGTCCGGCCGCTACCGCCGACAGCCTCAACGGGGCCTTGCAGAACGCTCTGAAGGCCGCTGCCGGAACCACCCTGGCGGCCAGCTCGACGGCGACCGCCGCGCAGAACTTCTTCACAGGCTCGGCGAACAAGCCTGTCTATCCCCCGCGCATCGCCGATCCAAGCGGCACGCCGAGCTACGTCGCTGGAACGAAGGACAGCACCGTCCTCTGGTATCAAGGCGAGGATTCCGGCACCCCGGCGATCGACACGCAATCGGTCCAGATCAGCGCGAGCGCCAGCGTCGGCACCGGCGCACGGGCCAACGATGCCTCGATCCAGAAGGTGCTGACCGGCCTCGCCACGATGGCGTACGCCCTGCCGGCCACGAGTAGCGGCGACGTCAACACGGCCTATCAGGCCGTAGTCGATCGGGCGGGACAGCTCCTCACCTCCGCGTATACCAGCCCGAGCGTTCAAGATACTGTCACCCAGCTCTCGCTCGCGTCCGCGCGTCTGACCAATGCGGGCACGACCAACGCGGCCACCCAGAACACCGTCCAGAATACCATCGACGGAATCGAGCAGGCCCCGACCGAGGAAGTCGTTGCCAAACTCCTCGACGTCCAAAACCGGCTTCAGGCGAGCTACCAGATCACCGCCACGCTCTCGAAGCTCTCGCTCGTCAACTACATCAGCTGAGGACCTCCGGCAGCCGATGCGCTGTCGCGCACGTCTGAGGTGAAGCGGATCTCGATCGACCGCCGCGATCATAGTCTTGCCGCTTTCCCGCAGTGAACCGTGGGGTGCGGATGCGTTTTGGCGACGCCGCCGATGTGAGGAGAGGTTCGCATGGCGTTGTCCGAACCTGTCGAACGCGTTCGCCGGCTTGGTCCCACGCCGGATGTCGGCGCCCTCGTCATGATCGAGCAGGCGATCGATCTGTACGCCGCTGGCTACACTCATTTGGACGAACGCCGTATCGCCCTCGATATTCTCCTGCGTGATCTCGCACGGCTGCGCACCATCGAGCCGGATCTCGATGTCTTCATCGCTCAGGTTGAAAGCTATATCGATTCCCTACACTGCCAGTTGACGCGACAGGCCGCCTGAGATGCCGGAAAAGCTTCTGCCGCCCTCTCTCCTGGCAGCCCTCCTCCTGAGCTTCCCCGCCTTCGCCGCCGAGCTGCAGAAGGCGCCCGTGGCGCCTGGGCCGGTGCCATGCCCGTCGAAGGGGCAAGGTTTCGTGCGTTTGCCGGGCAGCGACAGCTGCGTGCGCATCTCCGGCCGGGTGACCGCCGGGACGGATCTACGCGTCGGGCACGCTCCGGCGATGGCGCCGCTCGTCGCGGGTCGCCTCGCGATCGACAATCGCGCCGACACGGATCTGGGCGAGGTTCGGACCTACGTGCGGATCGGCAACGGTCGCCGCTGAACGCCCCGTTCGCGGGTGTCCTACAGGTTCCGGGACAGGACCAGGGGCCCGCTGCGCACGCCGCGTCCATAAGGGGAGGGCGCCTGAGCCTGGCGGCCGTAGGTCGCGGGCAGCTGCGCGCGGCCGATCTCCTCGGCCAGGGATTTGATCAGACTCTCCGACACCGTCCGGGCGCTGTCGAGCACGGTCTGGTTCGCTTCCACGGCGGCGGTGAACTGCCGGTGCGCTGCGCGCAGACGCTCGACGCCCTCGGGATGGAAGCGCTTCAGCGCCACGGCGTTCGCCTTGGCGACTTCGAGCCCCTGCATGTAGGCAGCGGCCAGCGCCGCTTTCGGCTCGGACGCCGCGATCCCCTCCCGCAGCCGCCCGGCGCGGACGTGGTCCGCTTCCTCGGCCAGCACAGCCTCGAGCGACGCCATGTTGCCGAGCACGCCTGCGACCAGCGCCTCCGCGGTCACGCGATCTGCGACGCGCAATGGCTCAGCCTTGTGCATGGGTCGCTCCATCGCTCGCTGCTCCCTGCATCTTCATGATCTCACGGAAGATCGAATCGGCAATGCCGACGCCGCCGCTCTTCACGATCTGTCCCGCGTATTCCTTGGTCAGCATCGAACGGTAGACGCTGCCGCCCGTGCCGTTCTCGCCGAGCGGGCCGTCGGTCCCCTGGGACTGGGTCAACCGGTCGAGGCTCGATTCGAGGAACATCGACTCGAACTCGGTCGCGGTCTTCCAGGCCTTGGCCTTGCTGGCGGGGCCGATGCGGCCATCCGCTGCGGTGCCGAGGCTCGCGGCTGCGTTGGCCGTGATGGTGGTGTCTTGCAGCATGATCGTACCCTCCACTGACGATATCGTCACATCAGCTCGATTTCGGCCTGCAGGGCGCCGGCCGCCTTGATGGCCTGCAGGATCGAGATCAGGTCGCGGGGGCCGACGCCCAGTGCGTTCAGCCCATCGACCAGTTCGCGCAGGCTCACGCCTTCCTTGACCAGGGCCAGCTTGTTGCCCTCGCCGGTATCGACCTTCACGCCGGTCCGCGGCACCACGGTGGTGCGGCCGTTGGAGAGTGGGGCCGGCTGGCTCACCTGCGGCTGCTCGGTGATGGTGATGGTCAGGTTGCCCTGCGCGATCGCCACCGTGGAGACGTGGACGTCGCGGCCCATCACGATGATGCCGGAGCGCTCGTCGACGATCACCCGCGCCGTTTGATCGGGCTCGACCTTCAACTGCTCCACCTCGGTGATCAGGCGGATCATGTTGCCGTTGTACCGGGCCGGGATCTGGATCGTCACGGTGGCCGGGTCGGTGGGCTCGGCGGTGTCGGCGCCCATGAAATCGTTGATCGCCGCCGCGATCCGCTTCGAGGTCGTGAAATCGGGATTGCGCAGCGACAGGCGCAGGGCTTTTGCGTCGTTCAGCTTGAAGGCGATCTCGCGCTCGATATTGGCGCCATTGGAGATGCGTCCGTTGGTCGGCACGCCCCGGGTGATCTTGGCGGCGGCGCCCTCCGCGGCGAAACCCGCGATCGCCACCGAGCCCTGAGCCAGGGCGTAGACCTCGCCGTCGGCGCCGAGCAGCGGCGTCACCAGCAGCGTACCGCCCTGGAGCGACTTGGCATCGCCGAGCGAGGAGACGGTCACGTCGATCCGGGTGCCCTGCGCGGAGAAGGGCGGCAGGCTCGCCGTCACCATGACGGCGGCGAGGTTCTGGGTCCGCATCGTGGCGCCGCGGGTGTTGACGCCGAGCCGCTCCAGCATCGCCTGGAGGGATTGCTTGGTGAACGGAATGTTGTTGAGCGTATCGCCGGTGCCGTTGAGGCCGACCACGATGCCGTAGCCGACGAGCTGATTCTGGCGCACGCCCTCGATGGAGGCGAGGTCCTTCACCCGCGACAGGGCAAGCGCCGGGCCCGACAGGGCGCCGAGCAGAAGCGCACCGGCGACGAGGCCGAGCAGGACTTGCAGGAGACTGATCGCGGGGCGCGGGCGCATGCCGAGGGTTTCACGGGTGAACGGACCTGCCGTCCTCCTGCCAGCGCCGTGCCACGAACGGCCAGCCGCCAAGCGTCTCGGAACGTTGTGTTTTCACCGCGAGCCGCGATACGGATGGGTGCCCGGAGCAGGCACCGGACCTGCCTACCCGGCAGCTTCTGCCGGCTCGTTTACCGGCGCTTAACCCCGTGAGCCGAGTTTCCGGTTTGGCGCAGGGGCGCCGGGAGCACCGCGAACCGGATCATGCGCGTCGAGACTCGCCAGCCGATCCAGAGCGCAGGCGGCGTCGCAGCCCCCCGGCGGCCCGAAGGCAGCCCCAGCTTCAGCCTCGACGCGGCTTCGACCCCGACCTCGGGCGCTAACGCTCCGGCAGCCACAATGTCGCTGGCCGGGCTCGACGCGGTCCTGCTGCTTCAAACCGAGAGCGAAACCCCGCAGGAGCGGCGCCGCCGCTCGGCCAAGCGCGGCCAGGATCTGCTCGACGGCCTCGACCGGTTGAAGGCCGCGCTGCTCGGAGGCCGGGTCGCGCCGCAGGACCTGCGCGCGATCGCAGGCCGGCTGGCCGAGCGGTCGGGTCCCTCGGGCGATCCGCGGCTCGATGGCCTCATGACCGAGATCGAGTTGCGGGCGGCGGTGGAACTCGCCAAACTTGAAACGCGCCGGAGCGTCTGACTAGAGCCGTGCCCGATCGCGTTGCAATCGAGCACGGCTCGAAGCCCTTGTTCTGGCGCGCTCTCTTACGCCGAACCGGAATCCACTTCGGCGGAGAGCGCTCTAACCCGCCCGCCGCTTCGGCCCGGTCGGCAGCAATTGCGGTTCGCCCGGCCCGGTCTCCACGCCGAGATCCGGCACCGCGATGATCGGCGCACCACGCAGGTCCTTGCGGGTGACGATCGCGCCGCGTTCCTCCAGATAGGCCAGCATCCGCCGGGCCCGGCCGCCCGAGCTGGTACCGTAGGCTTCCGCCAGCATCGTGTCGGTGGGGCAGGGCGCGCCCTCGATCGCCGCCCGGGCCACCACCAGGAACAGGCCGGCCAAATCGTCCGGTAGGCCGGCCGCGATCTCCTGCGCCCGCGCCCAGCCGGAATCGTCGGCGACCGCGCCCCCGGCCTCGGCCCGGGCCACCGCGAGACGCCGCTTGAACTCGGGCAGGCCCATCGTGTCGCCGCGCAGGCGCCGGATCCGGCAGCGGACCGTGAAGTCCTGGTAGAGCGTCGCGGGCGTGCAGGCGGCGGCGTCCGCATCGGCCAGGACCGAGCCCAGCACCTCGGCGAGCGCGGCCTCCCGCGCCTCCGGGTCCATCGGTTCCTCGTCGGGCTCCTCGGCGGGCGCCGGCGGCCGATAGTTCGCCAGCTGGACGAGCACGTCCGGCGTCGGCGCGGGACGCGGCTTCGGGCGCGGCGCGAGCGGCACCATGCTGTCCTGAGGGCTCGCCGTCAGGATGAGCGCACGGGCATCCTCCGTCGCCTCCGGCAGCGGCACGAGGACCGGCGAGGAACTCCGGCTTACCGTGACGGTCGGCCCGACCGCGATCGTGAGCGGGCGGCGCGACAGCGCTGGCCCTAAAGCCACGAAATGCCCCCGCGGCAGATCGCGGAACGTCTCGGCCTGGCGGCGTTCGAGGCCGAGGAGGTCGGCGGCGCGTGCCATGTCGATGTCGAGGAAGGTCCGGCCCATCAGGAAGTTCGAGGCCTCGGCCGCGACGTTCTTGGCAAGCTTGGCCAGCCGCTGCGTGGCGATGATCCCGGCCAGACCGCGCTTGCGCCCACGGCACATCAGGTTGGTCATCGCTCCGAGCGACAGACGCCGCGCCTCGTCCGAGACCTCACCGGCCGCCGCGGGTGCGAAGAGCTGCGCTTCATCCACCGCCACCAGCATCGGGTACCAATGGTCGCGGTCCGCGTCGAACAGGCCGCCGAGGAACGCGGCTGCGGCGCGCATCTGCCCGTCGGCGTCGAGATTCTCCAGCGACAGCACCACCGAGACCCGGTGGGTGCGCACCCGGGCGGCGATCCGCTGCAGCGCGACATCGTCGCCGTCGGCCTCCACCACGACGTGGCCGTAGCTGTCGGCGAGGCTCGCGAAATCGCCCTCGGGATCGATGATCGCCTGCTGCACGAGGCCTGCGCTCTGTTCCAGCAGGCGCCGCAGCAGGTGCGACTTGCCGGAGCCCGAATTGCCCTGGACCAGGAGCCGCGTGGCGAGCAGTTCGGTGAGGTCGAGGAGCGCGGGGCGCTCGCCGGTCAGGCCGAGATCGATGTCGGAACGCATGGCGCCTCATAGCATGCCGGCGGCGGCTGCGGGCGGTCTGCTGGCATCTGTCCACGCTTCCCGCGATACCAGCCCCGCCGTTTCGGGCCTGGACCGCAACGCTCCGGCCCTGTTACGGCGACGCCCCTCCCAGACAGAACCCGGATCCAGGACACGATGGCGGCCTGCGGCCTCGATTTCGGCACGTCGAACACCACCCTCGGGCATGTCGGCCCGGGAGGACCCATCCTGCTACCGCTGGAGGGCGCGCACCGGACGATCCCGAGCGCGATCTTCTTCGAACTCGGCGCAGAGCCGGTGATCGGCCGGGCCGCTACGGCAGCCTACGTGGAGGGCCTGTCCGGGCGGCTGATGCGGGGTCTCAAATCCGTGCTCGGCACGCCGCTGATGGATGAGGCCACCCCGGTCGGCCGCCAGCGCCTGCGCCTGCGCGACATCATCGCGCGCTATCTCACGGAGGTGAAGGCGCGGGCCGAGGCGGCCTGTGGCGCGACCCTCGACAGCGTGGTCCACGGCCGCCCGGTTCATTTCGTGGACGGAGACGCGGAGGCCGACCGCCGCGCCGAGGACACGCTTCGTGAGATCGCCCGCGAGGTTGGGTTCCGAGAAGTGTCGTTCCAGTACGAGCCGATCGCGGCCGCCCTCGACTACGAGCGGCAGGTCGAGGCGGAGGAAATCGCCCTGGTGGCCGATATCGGCGGCGGCACCTCGGATTTCTCCATCGTGCGCCTGTCGCCGGAGCGCAGGGGCCGGGTGGACCGGGCCGGCGATATCCTGGCCAATGACGGTGTGCGGATCGGCGGTACCGATTTCGACCGGCTGCTCAGCCTCGCCACCGTGATGCCGCTGCTCGGCCTCGGCAGCCCGATGCGCCGCGCCGACCTCGCCGTGCCGAACGCCTATTATCACGACCTCGCCACGTGGTCGGCGATCAACCGGCTCTACAACGCGAAGACCCTGCGCGAGATCGACGAGGTGATCCGCGACTGCGCACGGCCCGACCTCGTGACGCGGCTGCATGCGGCGGTGGAGGGCGAGCGCGGTCATGCCCTGGCGGGGGCGGTGGAAGGCGCCAAGATCGCGGCCTCCGAACAGGGCGCCGCGGAACTCGACCTCGGTCTCGTGGAGCGCGGGCTCGCGGCCCGGGTCGATCGCGGGACGCTCGCTGTCCAGACAGGCGACCTAGCCCGTTCGGTCGCCGCACGCATCGGCCGCTGCCTCGCCCAGGCCGAGCTGGCGCCGGAGCGGATCGATGCCCTGTTCCTCACCGGCGGCTCCACGGGCCTGCCGCATCTGCGCGCCGCGCTGACAACTGCGCTGCCGGCGGCCCGGGTGGTGGAGGGTGACATCTTCGGTTCGGTTGGGCTGGGGCTGACCATCGAGGCCGCGCGCCGCGGAGGGTGACTCGCGGGGGCTCGATGGCGCTGCCGGCCTTGCGATCGGGGCGAAGCAACCCGGGGTGAGCGCGTGGCGTGTGTTTGGTGGGTTGCGCTGAGGCCAGGATCGATTCGGCAGGACCATGCGAGGGGCTGCTTCCGACCCAACTTGGAGCGGTGCCCGATCGCGTTGCACACGGTACACGACAGTGACGCCACCGTCGCCGAACAGGGCGCGGGTTCCCTCTCCCGTGCGGGAGAGGTCTGCTTTCGCAGAAAGCCGGGTGAGGAATGTGCGGCTTCCGGAAGAGACGCACCCTGTCGGCGCCTTGACGGTGCGCGCGATCCTGAACCGTCTCGACCCTCACCCCAACCCTCTCCCGCACGGGAGAGGGGGCATGTCGCGCTTGACACCCGTGTTGGCAGACGCGTGTCGGGTACCGCGCGCGCTGCAATCGAGTCCCACGCGAAGCCTTTGTTTGTGCGCGCTCTCTTGCGCCGAACCAGTGTCCACTTCGGCGGAGAGCGCTCCAGTCCCCCGAACTACCGTCCGTGCTTCCCTCAAGCGGTCGCCTGTGAGCACTGGAGCAACTTTGGCTCGGGGTTTGGAACCGGACTTTGCGGACAGGGATAGTTCGCTGAGGGCCGCCCGGTGAGACCGATCATGCTGCAACTGCAACCCGTGCCGACCATCATCACGTTCGACTGCTACGGCACCCTCGTTCAGTGGCATGCCGCCGTCCGGTCCGCCGCCCGCGCGATCCTCGCCGGCCGCGTAACGCAGGCGGAAGCGGAAGACCGATCACCCACGCTGGCTGACCGGCTGCGCAGCGCCGCAGTCGAGCGCCAGCAGCACCCGCCCTACTGCGACTACAAGTCTGTTCTGCGGTCCGCCCTCGCGGTCGCGCTCGCCGAGGCCGGTCATACAGCGACGCCCGAGGATGAGGGAACGCTGCTCTCGACCTTCGGTCGGATCGAGCCGCATCCCGACGTCCCGGCTGCGCTTACGCGCTTGCGCGCGCGCTACCGGCTCGCGATCATCAGCAACACCGACGACGACCTGATCGCCGGCTCCATCGCGGCAATCGGGTTGCCGATCGATTTCGTCATCACGGCCCAGCAGGCCCGCGCCTACAAGCCCGACCACCGGCTTTTTCTTCACGCCTACGAGATCATGGGCGTGACGAAGCAGGAAACCGTGCACGTCGGCATGGGACAGTTCACCGACCTCAAGGTCTGTCACGAACTTGGCATCCGCTCCGTATGGATCGACCGTGCAGGCGAGCCGCCGAACCCGAACTGGCCGCCGGACGCCGCGTTGAACGACCTTGCGGGTTTGCCCGACCTGCTGTCGGTCCCCTAGGCGGCTTCCAAAGCGCTCTGTGCCGAAGTGGTTGCCGGTTCGGCGCAAGAGCCCGCTTGTAGGCCCGCACGAGGTCACGAGCGGATGACACCCGCGATTGACGGGCCGCCCACGATCCCCGACAAGGCGGGCCCTTCCGCTCAGGACAACGGCGGCCCATTCGGGCTCCTCCGCGCCGCCTCGCCCGATGCTGTTCAACTCCTTCGTCTTCCTCCTCGCCTTCCTGCCGGCCGCCCTGATCCTGCACGCGCTGGTAGCGCGGGTCGCGCCGGCGTGGCGGCTGCCGCTCCTCGTCGGCCTGTCCTTCGTGTTCTACGGCTGGTGGGACATCCGCTTCGTTCCGCTGCTCGCCGGCTCGATCCTCGCGAACTGGTGCGTCGCCCGCACCTATCGCCGCTGGCCCGGGCGCTGGCTGATCCCGGCGGCCATCGCGGCCAATCTCGCGCTGCTCGGCGTGTTCAAGTATTTCGATTTCGCGGCCGATCTCGCCAACCTGATCCCGGGCCTGGAGGCGCCGCGGCTCGGGCTCGCACTACCGCTCGGCATCTCGTTCTTCACCTTCCACCACATCATGTACCTCGCCGACCTGCGGGCCGGCCGCGCCCCATCCTTCGGGCTGGTGAAATACGCCCTCTACATCGCCTTCTTCCCGCAGGTTCTCGCCGGCCCGCTCGTGCGCTGGAGCGAGATCATGCACCAGTTCGACGCCGCGCCCGACGCGCGGCCGGATGCCGCCGAACGCTTCAGCCGGGGCCTGATGCTGCTCACGGTGGGGTTGGCCAAGAAGGTGTTTCTGGGCGATCCGCTCGCGGCCTACGTGAATCCCGTGTTTCAGGCGGCGGCGGCCGGGAAGGTCGTCACGGTCGCGGAGGCGTGGCAGGCGACGCTCGGCTTCACCTTCCAGATCTATTTCGACTTCTCCGGCTACACCGACATGGCGCTCGGCATCGCCCTGCTGTTCGGGCTGGTCTTGCCGCAGAATTTCGACACGCCCTACCGCGCCACCTCGCTGCGCGACTTCTGGCGGCGCTGGCACATGACCCTGTCGCGGTTCCTACGCGACTACCTCTACGTCCCCCTGGGCGGGAACCGGCACGGGCTGCTTCGGCAGGTCGGGGCGCTCGCCGCCACCATGACGCTGGGCGGCCTCTGGCACGGGGCGGGCCTCACCTTCCTGGCCTGGGGCGCCCTGCACGGGGTCGGACTCGGCACCGGCGTGCTGGCGCGCCGCGCCCGGATCACGATCCCGGCCCCAGTCGGCTGGCTTTTGACCAGCCTGTTCGTGATGCTGACCTGGGTGCTGTTCCGCGCGACGAGTTTCGACGCCGCGCTGATCGTGTTCAAGGGTCTGTTCGGGCTGGCGCCCAAGGGTTCGGGCTTCAAGTGGCGTACCATCGCGGTCGCCGCCCTGGTGGCCACGGTCGGGCCGACCGCCTGGGCTGCCGTCCACCGGCTGCCGCCGCGGCGCCTCCTCGCTTTCGGCTTCGCGCTCCTGTTCGTCCTCGTCCTGCTGAAGATCGGCGACGATGCGAACTACGAGTTCATCTACTTCCAGTTCTGAGCATGGCGGCGACCCCACCCAGCGCGGACCGGGACTGGCAGGGCTTCGCCCGGTTCCTGCTGCTGTCGGTGGCCGGCGTGTTCGTGGCCTATCTGGCGCTGGCGGTGCTGGTCGATCCCTACGATACCGGCCGTTCGACCCTGCTGTCCCGCGGCGCCGTCCGGCCGCAGGGCCCGCGCACCGCCTCGGCCGTCCGCGGGCGCGATCCGGCCTATACCGGTGCGGTGATCGGCAATTCGCACATCCAACTGATCGAGCCGGCGACGCTGACCCGGCTCACCGGGATCCCGTTCGTCCAGCTTTCGGTACCGGCCACCGGTCCCATGGAGCAATTCGCGGTGCTCGATTGGTATCTTCAGCACCACGCCCGGCCCACCGCCCTCGTCCTCTCGGCCGATGCCTTCTGGTGTGCCGACGATCCCGCCTTCCCGAGTGAGCACGGGTTTCCCTACTGGCTGCTCGGTGGCTGGCCTGACTACCTGAACGGCCTTATCCGCTTCCCGGCCGCTCAAGAGACGATCAACCGGCTCGGCTGGCTGTTGAATCCGCGGCATAAGACGGCCGCGGCCGATGGCTGGTGGGACTACGAGCGCAATTACCTCAGCCAGGGCTTCGGCATCGACCCAGCCAAAAAGGCAGCCCTCGAGAAGCCCGCCGGCCCCACCCCGGAGCCGCATCACGGGGGGCCGTTCCCGATCGCCGCCCGGCTGCGGGCCGAGCTCGCGCGGATCCCCGCGCGGACGCCGGTGGTGATCGTCTTCCCCCCGGTCTACGCACGCTCGGAACCGCCGGCCGGCAGCCCCCGGGCGGCGGCCGAGGCGGCCTGCCGCGCGGAAGTCCGGGCCGCGCTGTCGGAGCATCCGTCGAGCACGGTGGTAGATTGGCGCGATGGGCGCCCCGAGGCCGGCGATCCCGACCTATTTTTCGACCAGACGCATTACAGGCTGCCGCTCGCCCGTATCCTCACGACGGACATCGCCGACGCGATTGTTCGCTTGCGGACACGGATGACAGAGTAAAAGGTCTGTACCGTGACCGGATTGCCGCACGCGGCGGTACAGTGGCCGCGCCTTCAAATGCCGAGTCCCGGGCGCGTTGTCGCGATAGACCGCCTCGACTATACGGCACCTCACGTTATCGCCGCGCACCGGCCATCCCCTGGTGGGCGGCTCGATTCCAGCGAGGGTGACGCATGGCGAAGGTGACGCTGGAGGACGGCTACGTCCCGTCCGACGACGAGCCCTTCATGAACGACCGGCAGCGCGAATACTTCCGGCGCAAGCTGCTGAGCTGGAAGACCGATATCCTGCGCGAAGCGCAGGATACCCTGGTCGCACTTCAGAGCGAGAACGAGAATCATCCGGATCTCGCCGACCGCGCCTCGTCGGAGACCGACCGGTCGATTGAGCTGCGGGCGCGGGACCGCCAGCGCAAGCTCACCGGCAAGATCGACGCTGCGCTCGCTCGGCTGGAGGATGGCTCCTACGGCTACTGCGAGGAGACCGGCGAGCCGATCTCCCTGCGCCGCCTCGACGCCAGACCGATCGCCACCCTGTCGCTGGAAGCCCAGGAGCGCCACGAACGGCGCGAGCGGGTCTACCGGGACGATTGAGACTTCGTCCGTCCGTACCGCGGGCCGTCGCCGTTCCTTCGGAGGCGCCCGCTTTTTCCGTTTTGAGCGCTCTCCGACGAAGTGGGCACCGGTTCGGCGCAAGAGAGCGCGTCGCGACGAGAGCTCAGCGCCGCGCACGATTGCAACGCGCACAGGCACGACAGGAACGCCAACTTCGCCGAGTGAAGCGCGAGTCCCCTCTCCCGCATGGGAGAGGGGCAGGTAGCGCTTGCCGACCCAGGCGGCAGACAAGTGTCGTGTACCGATTGCAACGCAATCGCGCACGGTCTCAAGGCTCGATCAGGAGCCGTCTCGGCTCATTGCGTCAGACGCAGCGCGCCGATGCTGGACTGGATTTTCTGGAAGGCCGCAATCAGGTCGTCTGATGTGTTGGCGATGAAGAACTGGCTTGCCGAGGAGGCGCAGTTCTTCAGGAGCGTCTGGCCCGCCGCATCGATCGGGTCGGTCGAGACGCTGAATCCGATCGTGTAGATCGAGATGTTGACGGCCTTCGCATTCGTACACGCTGTTGCGGTGAGGGCGTCCAGCGCGCTTCGGGCACTGTTGGTATCCGAGATATTCTGATTTGTGGAAGGTAACCGAGAGTTTGGGGTCTGAGTTTTGGTGTTTTGTGTGTTCGCGTTCTGGAAGTAGCCGGCGGCGAAGTACAGAGATCCGGTCGGCGCATTGGGGTTGACCGTCCAGCTATTCGTACCATCGGTCATCAGGATCATGATCTTGTTGATCGCGCTGGCGTTCGACGAACTCGAAGTTGTCGTGTAGGCCGCGGGCGCGCTCGCGGTCGGGTTTGAGGATGCGTAGCTGGTCGAGAAGACACTGACCGGCGAGAGCGTCCGCCAGCCCCACATGAGGCCCTCGAAGATGTTGGTCGAGCCGAGCGGCGCCATGTTGCCGATAAGCGTCTTCAAGGCGGTCTGATCGCTCGTGAGCGGCAGGAGCGGCTGGGTCGTGCAGCCGAAATTCGGGCCGTTGGGAATGCCGACATAGCTGCTGGACGTCGCGTTGCGCGGACTCGCGTATTTGCACGCCCGGCCTAGGGAGGAATCGTAATCCAGATTCTTATTGATCGGACAATTGCCGATGTTGGAGCTGGTGTCGTCGTCAATGTAGCTGTTGTACGAGTAATACGTGCCAGTGGTGTCGCTGTAGTAACGCCCTGTGCTGCTGGCGTCGCCTGGTTCATCGGGTGCAAAGAGCGGGACGAAATAGGAGTCCTTGTTCCCTGAGGACGGTGCGACGTCCTGAGTATTGAGCGGATAGGACAACATCTCCAGGCACCCGCCCCAGCCCCAGCTGCTCATGCTGCTCGCGCTTTGAAGCTTCGTGAAAATGTCGAACCGGCTCGTGAAGTTGGATCCGCTGGGCTGGAGCACGTTGGTCCAGTGATAGCTCGACTGCCCATTCTGGTCGATCCAGCTGGCGTAGCGGTAGAGGGTCGGGTTGACCGCAACCGCTCCGGCGAACGGCACGATCGAGATCCGGGTTGCGCTGCTGAAGGACGAGTTGGTGTAGACGTAATTGACGAAGTTCGTAGCGGCCTGCTGCACCGCCTGCAGCTTCGACTGGCCGCCGCTCGACTCGGCCATCGACCCCGTATTGTCGAGCACCAGCGCGATCTCGAAGGTCTTGGGGATCGGCGTGGCGCATTGCGACGTGGCGCCCGGGTTGATGCGCGTGGTGCCGGTCAGCTTGCCGAAGAAGGTCGTCGACAGCTTGTGCGCCGACAACGTGATCTGACGCGGGTTGCTGGTGATCGCCAGCGGATCGACGACGAGGTTGGTCGCCCCCATGGCACCGATCATCGTCGTCTGGGCCATGGTGTTCAGGTCGGCCGAGGTCGCGGTCGACGGCGTCTGGCAGAGGAGCAGCGCAGTGGCGTCCGTCGCGGCCTGGAGCTTCGTTTCCAGACGCGTCGCGAAACCGTAATCGATCGCCGCGCCACCGAGCATGAGCATCGGCACGCTCATAAAGGCGAACAGGAGCGCCACGTTGCCGCAACGGTCCCGCACGAGGCGGTGGGGGGCGTTACGGAGTCGAGCCATCGCACGCCGCTGCGTTCGTGCCGGGCAACACCACCTCGGTGTAGATGTTGTTCCCATAGGTCTTGCCGCCCCGCGTTGGCCATGGAACGACGCTGGAGAAGGTGATGGTGCCGTTCACGCCTTTGGCGAGCTTCACCAAGGCGCCTCCGATCATCGGTGCATACGGGATGCTGACCTCGGCGAGGACGTAGCGCATGCCAAGGATCTGATAGCCCGGCGGTACGGTGAGGCCGGTCGCCAGACCGGTGCTGCGCGGCGTGGCGTTGCCGCTGGCATAGCTGGAGCAGACGGTCGGGATCTGGGTCGCGCCCGACAGTCCGACGCCCATCGCGCTGACCACGATCCGCGCATTCGCGGTGTTGAACGGGCGCATCACCGTCGTCGCCGAGGCTAAGATGTCGGTCATCAGGGGCGTGCTGATCGGATTCTTCGTATCGCCCTGCGCGGTCAGATCGGCGACCGTGCGCGCGAGCAGGGTCAGCTTGCGCCACTCGTCCATGGCGTGGGCCAATTCCGTCATGCCGGCCCAGATTGCCAGCAGGAGCGGCAGGATGACGGCGAACTCGACGGCGGCCGTGCCGCGGCGATCGTGCAGCAGATGCTTGGTTCTGCGCGGCCGGCGGCTCAGCATGGGCTCGAACCGTTCGTCTGGTACGGCTCGGTGCGGAACACCGCGGTCGAGATCAGCAGGCTCGATCCGGCGCCGCTGCCGGTCGTGAACTGGCGGGTGTTGAGCCCCATCAGATTGAAGAACGTCGGAAACTGCACGGCCGCCGTGACGATCACGATCGACCCCGGCGCGGCGCAGGCGTAGTTCGTGCCGAATTTCGTGTTCCAGGTGCCGGTCGCGCTGTTGACCGGGATCGACGGGCTCGCGCTTGAGAACGTGCTCGAGGTCGTCACGTCGAGCTTGACGCTCTGGCAATTGAAGATGTTGACGATGGTGGCGTTGGCCGGACCGCACATCGTGGTTTTCAGGGCCGCCAGAAGCTTGGTTGCGTCGGTCTGCCCGGCATTCGCCTGCTGGAACTGACCGGTGAAGATCGTGCGGACGGCGTTCTGCAAGGACCGATCGAAGTTCTGCGTGGCCCAGATCTGGAAGGCAACCTGGAAGATTGCGCCGCACAGGGCAAGGAAGGGTAGGCTCACCAGGGCGAACTCCACCGCGGCGGCACCATCGGCCTCGCCACGGAGGCGTGCCAGATGCCAACCTAACGTTCTGCCTCGATTGAGAAACCTTGTTCTTATGTCCGTCATGCGTCATAAATTACGCAGCAATAGTCTCGTGTATCTTCGTAAGATCGAGCTTTTACCAAAGAATTAATACAATTTCTGGAGTCGGCCCGAATCGAAGCTTATCCCACCGGTTACGGCCCGGTCGCGCCGGCTTGGAGCGTCCCCAGGCACGATTGACGCTCCGGGAAGCTGCACCACTTCCGGGTGAAGGCTTGGCCGGAGATCTCCATGAAACGCCCCCTGACCGTGATCGTGGCCGCCACGATCGCGGCCCTTACGCTCGCGGGTTGCGAAGGGCCGAAGCCGGGACCGGCCGGCCCGCCCGGGCCGAAGGGCGATCAGGGGCCGCAGGGCCCTGCCGGCCTGAATGGGGCGACGGGCGAACGTGGACCTACAGGCGAACGGGGCCCGGCCGGGCCCGCGGGGCCGGCAGGTCCGGCCGTAAACAGCCAGATCCGACTGGATGTCGCCTGCCAACGCGACGAGGCGTTGATCGGCGCCTATTGCCGGGGCATGGCGGTGCTGCCGTCCGTGACCGTTACGGACGGCGTCGCCACGGTCGGCTGCCTCGACATGACCGCGAAGGCCGCCAAGGATGCACAGCCTGTCGCGGTCTGCATGAAGACGCCGTGATGAAAGCCCTGGTCTCCGCCTTACTTGCCGCGCTGGTCTATACGGCCGCCAGCGCCCAATCGGTCGTGCCCAGCGAGCGCGCGGCCATCGACCTCGTGCGCGACCGCCGCACCGCCGGGTTCGCCACCGTCGCTCAGACCCTGGCCTATGCCGAGCGCGTGACCGGCGGGGCCTTCAGCTTCGGCGGATATCGCGTCGATTATCGTCCGGAGGCGCCTTTCGCCCGGGTGCGGATCTGCTACCGGCTGGGGATCGATCCGCCGACCTGCGGCCTCGACTACCGGGTTGCCGTGAATCCCGCACATGTCGAGCCGTCCGACCGCTACGACGGCCTCACCCGCGATCTCGAACACGGGCCCCGCGCCTTCCTGCGGGCGTTGGCCCGCGACGTCGACCTCCAGCGCCAGCCCGCGATCCTGCGGAAGATCCAGGCAGCGCTCGACCCCTACAACCCCTACGACTGGCGCTGATTTTTAGAGCCGAGCTCGATCGCGTTGCCCACGATACACGACATTTGTCCGCCTCCTGGGTCGGCAAGCGCGACCTGCCCCCTCTCCCGTGCGGGAGAGGGTTGGGGTGAGGGTCGAGACGGTTCAGGATCGCGCGCACGGTCAAGGCGCTGACAGGGTGCGCCTCTTCCGGACAGGTCTCATCCCTCACCCGGCTTTCTGCGAAAGCAGACCTCTCCCGCACGGGAGAGGGGACCCGCGCCCTGTTCCGCGACGGTGGCGTCACTGTCGTGTACCGTGCGCGTTGCAATCGCGCACGGCTCTAAGTCTTTGCAGTGACGCGCTCTCTTGCACCGAACCGGTATCCGCTTCGGCGAAGAGCGCTTCAGAACACGCTCGGCCAGCGCAGCAGCCGCTCCGGCGCGAAGGCCGCCACCGGCACCGCCGGACTCCGGCCGGTGGCGAGATCGGCAACGATCTCCCCGGTGATCGGGCCGGTGGACAGGCCGATATGGCCGTGGCCGAAAGCGAA
This sequence comes from Methylobacterium sp. GC_Met_2, assembly GCF_026540795.1. Taxonomy (NCBI): domain Bacteria; kingdom Pseudomonadati; phylum Pseudomonadota; class Alphaproteobacteria; order Hyphomicrobiales; family Methylobacteriaceae; genus Methylobacterium; species Methylobacterium sp. GC_Met_2. The sequence continues at coordinate 25,721 of NZ_JALNUM010000043.1, read as the reverse complement.
GAACAATCCGTCGTGTCGGGGCGCCCGGCCGATTACCGGCATTCCATCCGGCGTCGAGGGGCGGGAGCCGAGCCACGGCGCGTTGTCGAGGGGCCCGTCCAGCCGCAGGGTCCCGGCGGCTTCCTGGGAGGCCGCGTCGATCTGGGTATGATCCGGTGCGGCGTGGCGCGCATTGAGTTCCACGCCCGACAGCACGCGCACCCGGTGATCGCCCATCGGCGAGAGGATCGAGCCGGCGCCCGTATCGAGCACCGGCCGGGTCAGCGGCGGGCTCTCCGGATGCAGGGCGTAGTGGCGATGGTAGCCGCGCTCGGCCGCGACCGCGAAGCGGTAGCCCAGCGGCCGCGCGATCGCCCCCGAGGCGGCGCCGGCCGCGAGCACCACCTGGTGAGCCCGGACCGCGCCGGCCTCCAGATCGATCCGCCATCCGCCCGAATCGGGCGCCAGCCGCGCGACGCTGCCGCGGAGGCGCCGCCCGCCGAGGCCGGAAAACAGCGCCTCGCAGGCCTCGATCAGGCGGCCGGGCTCGCGCACCGAGCCGGTCTCGGTCAGCAGCATCGCCTTGGCGTAGGGTCGGACCACGGCCGGCTCCAGATCGCGCAGGGCCGCCGTATCGAGGATGTCGAAGGCCACGCCGTGCCCAGCCAGAATCTCGCGCTCCAGGGCGGCCGCCGCGAAAGCGGCTTCCGTTCGGTAAGCCTTCAGCCATCCGGTCCGCTGCAGCCGGTCGCTCGTCCCGGCCCGGGCCGCGAGGCGTTCATGGGCCGGGTAGGCGGCACTCGTCAGCGGCAGCAGCGCCTCGGCGGCCCGGCGCCAGCGGGCGGCGCGGGCGCTCGCCAGGAAATGCGCCGTGTAGGGGAGGATCCGCGGCAGGTGCGCGTAGTTCAGGCGCAAGCCACGGTCGGCGTTGCGCAGATAGGCCGGGAGCTTGCCCCACAGGGCCGGGCTCGACATCGGCAGGATCGACCCACGGCTGACCACGCCGGCATTGCCGTAGGAGGTCCGGGCGCGGGCCTCGCCGGGATCGCACAGGACCACGTCGAGGCCCCGATCCTTCAGCGCGATGGCGCTGGCAAGACCGACCATCCCGCCGCCGATCACCACGATGTCGGCCGTCTCGTCCGTCGCCATCGAGCCTTGTCCCGCGCAGCGCCAAGCGGAGCCTTCTGACCGGTTTCCACGACCCTGGGTAGCGTCTTCCTGGTGGGCCGCCATGAGCCGGGCGAGGGGCAGAGGCCATGAAGTCCTGCGCCATCGGCGCCAAGATCGGCTATGGAGCGGACCATGACTCTCGTTCGCTTCGCCCCGTCGCCGACCGGCTACCTCCATATCGGCAATGCCCGGCCGGCCCTGCTGAACGCGCTGTTCGCCCGCCGGACCGGCGGACGCTTCCTGCTGCGCCTCGACGACACCGATGCGGAGCGCTCGACCGAGGCGTTCGCCCAGGCGATTCAGGAAGATCTCGCGTGGCTCGGCATCGAGCCCGACCTGTTCGCCCGGCAGAGCGAACGGAAGGCGCAGCACGACAAAGCCGCCGATCGCCTGCGTTCTGCCGGCCGGCTCTACCCGTGCTACGAGACCCAGGAGGAACTGGAGCGCCGCCGCAAGCGCCAGCTCGGCCGTAACCAGCCGCCGATCTACGACCGGGCGGCGCTCAAGCTCACCGCCGAAGAGCGCGCCTCCCTGGAAGCCGAGGGGCGGCGGCCGCACTGGCGCTTCCTGCTGGAGGCCCGGACCGTGACCTGGGACGACCTCGTCCGCGGTCCGGCCCATGTCGATTGCGCGTCGCTGTCCGATCCGGTGCTGATCCGCGGCGACGGCAGCTACCTCTACACGCTGCCCTCGGTCGTGGACGACGCCGATCTGGGAATCACCCACGTGATCCGCGGCGAGGACCACGTCACCAACACTGGCGTGCAGGTGCAGATCTTCGAGGCACTGGGCGCCGCCGTTCCGATCTTCGGCCACCACAACCTGCTCACGACCGCGGACGGGGAGGGGTTGTCGAAGCGGCTCGGCCACCTGTCGCTGCGCGGCCTGCGCGAGGCCGGCTACGAGCCCGCTGCGGTGCGCTCCCTCGCCGTCCTGACCGGCTCCGCCGAATCCGTCCGGGCGGTTCCCGACCTGGACACCCTGGCCGGCCTGATCGACCTCGCGGAAATCTCTCGGGCGCCGGCCCGGTTCGACACGGCGGAGCTTGACGGTCTCAACGCGCGCCTCGTCCACGCCATGCCGTACGCGGATGTGGCTGATCGGCTGGCGGACCTCGGGGTTAAGGCGGATCGCGCAGAGGCGTTCTGGCTGGCGGTGCGGGCCAATCTCAACCGGGTCGCCGAGGCGGCCGAGTGGTGGAGGGTCGTTGCCGGTCCGGTCGAGCCGGTGCTGATCGAGCCAACCGTGATCGCGGCGGCGCAGGACAGCCTGCCGCCCGAGCCGTTCGGCCCCGAGACCTGGAAAGCTTGGACGACCGAGATCCGCACCCGAACCGGAGCGAAGGGCAAGGGCCTGTTCATGCCGCTGCGGCTTGCGCTCACCGGGCTGGAGCACGGGCCTGATCTCTCGGGTTTGCTGCCGCTGATCGGTCGCGAGCGCGCAATGCGGCGGCTGGCGGGTGAGGCGGCCTGAGCTCCTCCGCCTCGGACTCTACCAGCTTGGTCGCCTGCAGCTTGTCGACGCGCCGTCCGTCGAGATCCACCACCTCGAACCGCCAGCCGGCGATGTCGCAGGTCTCCGGCAGGCGCTGAAGCGTGGCGATGACGAGGCCGGCAGCCGTGGCGTCGTTGCGCGACGGCGGGAGCCGTAAGACGAACTGGTCGGCCAGTTCGTCGGTCGGCATCGCGCCCGCGACGGCGTCGAGGATGTTGGCCGGCGTCACGAGCCCGTCGAAATGGCCGTACTCGTCGTGGACCAGCGCCATCGGCACGGACGCGCTGCGCAGGGCATCAAGCCGCGGTCCGGTGCGGTCGTGCTTCGATCAGCACCGAGTCGAGCAGAAAGCTGCCATCCGGCTCGATCTGGAAATGCGCCGTGACCTCGGCGGCGGCCGAAGCCTGGAGGGCCCGGATCGCCGCGACATGGGTCGGCGGCGTGCGCATGCGGGCGATCCAGCTCGCGAAATCCATGCGCGGACGGCTTGCCATGACGGCACCAGGCGCGAAGCCCGCCGCCTCCAGCATGGTGCGCCATTCCGAGACCCGGTAGTCGCGCACGTGGGACGGATCGCGCAGCAGTTCGACCGCCTGGAGATGCGTGTCGAGCAGCGGATCTTCCGGGGCCACCGCGTCGCAGGCGACGAGCAGGCCATCGGGTTTCACCACCCGCCTCGCCTCCGCAAGGGCGGCTGGAACGTCTCGCCAATGATGGGCGCTGAACCGGGTGAGCACCGCGTCGAAGCTCGCGTCCGCGAAGGGCAGCGTCTCGGCCGCCCCTTGGTGGGTATCGATCCGGTCGAGCCCCCGCCGGGCCGCCTCGGCGGAGACGGCCGCCAGCATCTCGGCCGAGAGATCATAGGCGGTGACCACGGCCCCGGCCGCCGCCGCCGCGAAGGCGACATGGCCGCCGCCACAGCCGAGATCGAGCGCACGCGCCCCCGGCAGCGCGCGGATCAGGGCGCCGATGCGATCGAGATCGGCACCGCCCGCATGGACTGCGCTCGTCACGTAGGCTGTGGCCTGCGCGCCGAACTGATCGACGACGTGGCTGGTGTGGCTGCGCGCGCTCATGGTTCGGTCCTCGAATCAAGCTCCCAGGGGTTCGAGGCGGGATAGCCGCAGTGCCACAGCCAGCGCCAGCCCGTAGAGCCCGCCCACGAAGAGCACCACGCCGGTCCAGCCGGAATGGGCGAAGAACCAGCCGCCCGCCGTTCCGAGCACAGACGAGCCGAGATAGTACATGCACAGGTAGACCGAGGAGGCTTGCGCCCGGTCGCGCCGCGCCCGCCGGCCGACCCAACTGCTCGCGACCGAGTGTGCCGCGAAGAAGCCCACCGTCGTGACCACGACGCCGAAGACGATCAGCACGATGTTGTCGAAGAGGGTCATCAGGATCCCGGCGAGCCCGAGGCTGGTCGCGAGCCACAGCACCCGCCGCCGGCCCAAACGGCTGGCGAGCTCCCCGGCGACCGGGCTGCTTACCATGCCGGCGAGGTAGACCGAGAAGATCAGCCCGATCACCGTCTGGCTCAACGAGAAGGGCGGATCGAGCAGGCGGAACCCGATGTAGTTGTAGATGCAAACGAAGCCGCCCATCAGCAGGAACGCCTCGACGAACAGCCACGGCAGGCCGGCATCGCGGAAATGGTGGCCGAAACTCCCCGGCACCTCGCGCCACGCCATCCGGCGCGCCACGAAGCTGCGGGAGGGGGGCAGCCAGCGCCAGAAGGCGAGGGCCGCAGCCAGCGCCAGCACGCCGATCGTGGCCAGCCCGATCCGCCAACCGACATGATCGGCCATGACGCCGCTGATGAGCCGACCCGCCATGCCGCCCAACGCGTTGCCGCCGACCAGCAGGCCCATCGACAGGCCGATCGCCTGCGCGTCCATCTCCTCCGCCAGATAGGCCATGGCGACCGCCGGCAGGCCGCTCGCCGTGAGGCCGGTGAGTGCGCGCAGCACTAGGAACCCGTGCCAGCCGGGGATAAGGGCGGCCACGATGGTGAGCAGCGCGGAGGCCAGGAGCGAGGCCAGCATCACGGGCTTGCGGCCCCACATCTCGGACAGCGGGCTCACCACCAAGAGCGCTACGGCCAGCAGGCCGCAGGGCAGCGACAGGGCGAGACTGCTCTCGGCCGGGGACACGCCGAAATCCTCGGCATAGATCGGCAGCAGGGGCTGCACCGCGTAGAGCACCGCGAAGGTCGAGAACCCCGCGGCCGCCAATGCCAGCGCCGTCCGGCGGAAAACCGGCGTGCCCGCCCGGATCAGCCGCCCGTCCGCTTCGCTGTCCATGCCCGTCCCGCGTTGCCGATCTTCGCGTGTTGGTGATGTCCGCTGGTGCTGTCGTCAACTCCCGCGCATCCGGCTATCGCGGCGATCAGCGCTCGCAACGCCTCGCGCGTGGCGCCGTCGCGCACTTGGAACGAGATCGCCTGCCTGATGATCCCGTGGACGAACGCCCCCAACCGCGCCGCATCCGCTTAGGCGGCAGGTCGTCGGACTCTCTGGCGCGCTCCAGGCGATTGCGGATCAGCGCCAGCGTTGTGCGGCGTTCGCAGAGAGGGTTAGCGCGGGCTGTCTCTGGCGGGTGGACTGCTGGCCACGTCGCGGATCAAGAGGTTGCCGCCCGACTGGTTCGAAGGTGCGACCTCGATGCTGCCGTTCGGCAACGCGTGCAGGCCCTCGCACGCCGGTGGCTTCTCAGCCTCGCGCCGCCCGGCTGAGGTTGAAGGCGAAGGACCGGGCGGCCGATGGCGGCCGCCCGATCGAGACGTCTTTCCGGCTCAGCGTGGCGGGGGCGGCGCTGCCTGTCCCTGCCCCTCGCCCTGCTGCAGCAGCGGCGTGATCCGCTGGACGACGACGCGGCGGTTTTCCCGCGACGGGCCCTGTGTGTTCACCTTGAGGTACTGCTCGCCGTAGCCCTGCGTGGTCAGGTTCTCGGGTGGCACGCGGAACTGCTCGGTGAGCACGGTCGCCACCGACTGGGCACGCCGGTCCGACAGGGAGAGGTTGTCGATCGCGGAGCCGACCGCGTCGGTGAAGCCTTCGATCAAGAAGACCTCACGCGGGTTCGCCTGGATGGCGCGGTTCATCGCGGCCGCGATCACCGAGAGCTTCGCCGCCTGCTCTGGCGTGACCGTGAACGAGCCGGTGTCGAAGGTGATCGCGTTGATATCGACCGCGCGCATACGGGCCCGGAGGTCCGGGCTGTTGCGGATCTGGTCAAGGGTGTAGCGGCGCTCGACGGGAACAACCGGCGGTGCCGTCAACGCCTCGTAGACCTCGCCCGCGTCGGCCTGCGCGTAATCCACGATGTAGCGGTCCCGCGGGATCCGGATATCCGGGGGCGGCAGCACCACGACGTCCTCGTAGATCGGGCGGATCGGACCCGCATAGCTGTTGTCGATCAGCATGACTTCGCGGCCGTCGCGATAACGTAGGTAGCGGCGCAGCATCCGCCCGTCATCGGCGGTCACGGTCACGACCTGCTGGCCGCCCGGCCGGTCGAGATAGCTGTAGAAATCGGCGCCCTGCTGCACGAAGCGGTAGCCGCGCGGGTCGAGGGCGCGGAAGCGCTCGTTCTCGTCGTGCCGGATCAGGTACGAGTCGCGGTCGCGCACGATGATGCGCCCGGGCTCGCGGTAGTAGGTCCGCCCGTCCTCGTTGTACTCGCGCCGTTCACGCACCACCTGGTCGAAGCTGCGGACGTTGTCGTCTTGGCGGAAGCCGCCCGGCACGTAGCCCGGCTGACCCGGCGCGCTGAACACACCGTTGCCGGCTCGACCACCGGGGCCACCAACCTGAGCGGGGCCTCCGGCTTGACCCGGCTGGAATGGACGCCCGGGGATGCCTGGGGCCAGATTGGGGGGAATGGGGCGGCCCGGCTCCGCGCCGGGGCCGGCATTCGGCTGTGGGCGACCATTGGGCTGAACGTCCTGGCGCTGGAACGGCCGCCCGGGCACGCCCGGGGCCATGTTGGGCGGAGCCGGATGGTTCGGCTCGGCACCGGGACCGGCATTCGGTTGAGGCCGGTCACCGGGCTGCACATCCTGGCGCTGAGGATTCTGACGCTGGAGATCCTGACGCTGAAGATCTTGGCGCTGATCCGGCCGTCCGGGGGCTCCGGGAGCCGGGTTGGGCGGCGCGGGACGGCTCGGCTCGGCGCCCGGTCCTGCACTTGGCTCCGGGCGCTTGTCGCGCTGGTTATCGGGCCGACCCGGAGCACCCGGCGGCGGGTTCGGGCGATCGGCATCGGGCGCACGGCGGTCAAGAGCTGGGCCTTGTTGCCGCGGCGGCGTCCCTGGCTGGTCGTTGTCCGGCCGGGGCTGGCGGCCGGGACCAACATTGCGGTCCGGTGCGGGCCGATCCGGCTGACGGTCCTCACGGTCGGGCTGGCGCTCCTGCCGATTCGACCGAGCGTCCGGCGAACGCTGCTCCTGACGGTCTGGTCGCTGCTCCTGCCGCTGCTCCTGCCGATCCGGGCGTGCATCCGGCCGCTCCTGGGCCGGCGGACGCGGGGCCGGCGGTTCCGGTCGGCGCTCAGGCGGCCGCTCCCGTTGCGGAGGTTCTGCCTGACGCGGGGCTTGGGGCTCGGGACGCTCCCGCGGCGGCGGGGTCGCCCGATCCGGACGCGATTCCGGCCGCTCGCGTCCCGCCGGCGGGCCGGGACGTTCCTGCGGCGGGCGCTCCGGACCTGGGCCACCGCGCGGGGTCTCACCGCCGCCGCGAGGGCCACGCTCCTCCGGACCGCCCTGCGCCAGGATGATTCGGCCCGGCGCCGCGTCGGCCGGCTGGAGGGTGGTCAGAGCCGGCAGCACGGTGCCGGTCAGAAGGAGCAGTCGCAGGAGCCGCATCGAGGCCTCGTATCGGATCAGGCCGAGCCGAACACGGAACGCTGCGATTGGTTCCCCGCGGATACGCGCTAAGGTGTGAGACGCTGTGGAACAGCGATCACATTCGGCGCGATGATGCGCACGGCGACGTGATCCGGCTTCGCGCGATTGGACGGCTGTGCTTCAGGGTCGACCCAGCCTTTGCCGGCGTCGGGCCCTGTGGCAGAGGCTTCCGCGTTGCCCTTTACGGCCCGTCCGGCGGCGTCGGCAGCCAGTTCCGCTGCGGTCCGATCGGCGCGGCCGACCAGCGTCAGCCTGACCTTCGGGCGGGACAGCGCCTCGGCCTGCATGGGCGTCACGAAGATATCGCCCTTGTGCCGGACCAGCATGCTCTCGGCCTTGACCAGCGACTGCGCCCAGGTCTTGCCCTCGGGCTTGCAGGAGCAATTCGGCACGAATTCTTTGCGGAACTTGAAGGCGTTGGCGAGGCTCGTATAGGCGCGGCTGCCCTTTACCGTGGCAGCATGCTTCAGCGCATCGTCGCCGTAGGGCATGGAATAGGCCTGCGCCTCGGCGCCGGGGCAGAGCGCTTGGCACATCTCGTCCGCACCGCCGCGCCCTTCGGGCAGGTTGCGCAGCGGGAAGAACCCGCCGTCGCAGCTCCGGACGCAGACCATCTGCGGGCCGCCCCGGGCGTAGGATTCCCCGCTTGCCGCGTAGGTCTCCCGCGTGGGGCAGGTCGACGCCACGAGGCTCTGGAGTTCGCGCCGGCGCGCACCATCGTCGTCGAGCACCGCGCCGCCGTAGGTGGCCTTGAGGGCGCGGATCCGCTGTTCCACGGCCCCGCATTGCGGTGGCCGCGTATCGAAGAACAGGAATTTTTCCGAACAGTTGAGGCCGCGGTAATAGGCCTCGAGCCGCCCGATCTCGTCGTTGAGTGCCCGCGTCGTGCTGCCGCCGTTCTGGATCGACGCCAGTTCGGCTCGATAGCGCCGGCACTGGGGCGAGGGCATCTGCGGCACCGGCCGCGTCTCGGCGGCCGACGGCGTCTCCTGCGCGGCAGCCGGCACGAGGAGGGGGCAGGACAGTCCGAGGGTCAGGGCCGCAATCGAAAGGATGCGGCCGAGCGAACGGACGATCGGACGGTGAGGCATAGGCTGCATCGCGTTGGCCAGGTACGCTGCGCTCCGAAGAGGCCGAGCGGCGCGCATCCGCGCTTCGGGGCCGAAGCACCGCGATCCTACGCCCCCTCGCAGGACGGCAACACCCCCCCTACATCCCATTGGCAAGCTTGAGGGGGAATTGGCCGGTGATGTTGTTTCGGAGTCTCACCTATGTTGGCGTTCTGGCGCTCGGGATGGCGGCAGCGGGCCCCGCGGCATCCCAGGAGCCGGACCGGATTTTCGACAAATCGACGGTCTGGCGCCCGCTGACGCCGAACGACAAATTGGTCGTCTACGGCATCGATGATCCGGTGGTGGCGGGTGTCGCCTGCTGGTACACGCAGCCCGAGAAGGGCGGGATCAAGGGCACGCTGGGTCTGGCCGAGGATGTCTCGGATATCTCGCTGGCCTGCCGCCAGACCGGACCGGTCACCTTCAAGGGTAAGCTGAGCCAGGGCGAGGTGGTGTTCAGCGAGCGCCGTTCGCTGATCTTCAAATCGATGCAGATTGTGCGCGGCTGCGACGCGCGGCGCAATACGCTGATTTATATGGTCTATTCCGACAAGGTGATCCAGGGCTCGCCGAAGAACTCGAGCTCGGCGGTGCCGCTCGCCCCATGGGGCACGGAGCCGGCACCGAAATGCGCGGACGCCATGAAGTAGGGTGGGCTCCCGCGGTCGGTCTGTGACTGTCAGTCCTGGCAGGTTATCCGGATCGGCCGCTCCAGCGGAGTCGAGACCGGCTGGCTGATCGCGCCGGTATACTCGTCGGCGGCGGCGATGCCGTAGGAGTTGGCCGCGGCGTAGCCCTGCGCCTCGCACCACGCATTGGCGACGACTTGGCCGCAGCTGCTTCCTGGCGTCGTCAGGCAGTCGCCGACGCCGTAGCCGTCGCTCGAGGGGATGAGGAAGGTCTTCTCGACGTGGCTCGGCGCCTTCACGGGCGTCTCGCCGTCGCTGCCGGCCAGCGCGGCATGCGCAAGACCTGCGGTGGCGAAAGCCGTGACGAGGGCGAGAATACCGATTGCCGAGCGACGCATCGAGGGTCCTTGAGCACAGGAACTGCGGCGTGAGGTTTGTGGCCCGGACGGTCCGACGCCGCGGTTAAGGAAGCCTTACCCGCAGGATGCGAGTGCCTTCTCGAATTCCTCACGCTTTTGCGTTAGCCCCATCGCGCGGGCCGCGCCGTCGCGGCGATGCAACAGGATGCCGTGACGGCACCGTCCGCAGCGCCACGTTTCGGCCGTTCTTGGCCGCGTGGGCCCCGTAGGCCTCTGAAGGCAGGCTCGTTTTCGTCGGCGGTCGCGCCGGAAGGAGAGTTGGATTCATGGCGCCGATGTTGCGGCTCTACAACACGCTGACCGGCGCCAAGGAGAGCTTCGCGCCGATCGATCCGGAGCATGTCCGCATCTACGCGTGCGGCCCGACGGTCTACGATGCCGCCCATATCGGTAACGCCCGGCCGATCATCGTCTTCGACCTGCTGTTCCGGATGCTACGTCACCTCTACGGGACCGCGCACGTGACCTACGCCCGCAATGTCACGGACGTGGACGACAAGATCAACGCGCGAGCGGCCGAACGCGGCATCACCATACGCGAACTCACCGACGGGACGCTGGCACAGTTCCACCGCGACGTGCGCGACCTCGGCGTGCTGATGCCGGGTGACGTGAACGTGGCCGGCGAGCGTCCCCGCTTCATCGAGCCCCGCGCCACCGATCACATTGCCGAGATGGTTGCGATGATCGAGGCGCTGGTCCGCTCCGGCCACGCCTACGTGGCGGCGGGCCATGTCCTGTTCGATGTGCCGTCGATGCCGGAGTACGGCGGGCTTTCGAAGCGCCCCCTCGACGAGATGGAGGCCGGTGCCCGGGTCGAGGTCGCGCCTTACAAGCGCTCGCCCCTGGACTTCGTGTTGTGGAAGCCCTCGAAGCCCGGTGAGCCGTCCTGGCCGTCACCGGCCGGGATCGCCGAGCCGGGGCGTCCGGGCTGGCACATCGAGTGCTCCGCCATGTCGGCCAAGCACCTGGGGCAGACCTTCGACATCCACGCGGGCGGGATCGACCTGATCTTCCCGCATCACGAGAACGAGGTGGCGCAATCGCGCTGCTGCTTCGATACGCCCGTGATGGCCAATGTCTGGCTGCACAACGGCTTCCTCCAGGTGGAGGGGGAGAAGATGTCGAAGTCGCTCGGCAATTTCGTCACCATCCGCGACGTGCTGAAGGACTGGCCCGGCGAGGTGGTGCGGCTCACGATGCTGAAGACGCACTATCGTCAGCCGATCGACTGGACGTTGCGCGGGCTGGAGGAATCGAGCCGGGTGCTCGACCGCTGGTACAACGCCGCCGGGGATGCGCCGGTGGCGCGCGACATCCCCGACACGGTCGTCGACGCCCTGTGTGACGACCTCAACACGCCGGCAGCGATCAACGAACTGCATCGGCTCGGTTCGGAGGGGCAGTCCGCCGCGCTGCGCGCTGGCGCGAACCTGTTTGGCCTCCTTGCGCGCACCCGCAGCGACCGGGAGCAGGACGCGGTCGCCGCCTCCGGCGTCGATGTCGCGGCGGTCGACGCATTGATCGCCGAACGACGCGCGGCCCGAGCTGCCAAGGATTGGGCGGCCTCCGACCGGGCGCGCGACGCCCTGGCCGCGATGGGCGTGGCCGTCAAGGACAACAAGGACGGCACGACCACGTGGACGGTGGCGCGCTGACGTTTCGGCCGCGTCCTCGCGCCTGCTTGCCGGGGCGCTTGCGGGCAGCATCTGTCAGGCAGGACAGTAAGCCGGAAAAGGGATCCGCACGTGACCATCATCGGAACCCTTGGGTGGCGCCTCACCCGCGCCGGATCGGTGTTCGCGCTCGGGCTTGGCTTGGCCGGGCCGGCCGCAGCGATCCAAGGCGGCGCGCCGGCCGGGCGGGACGCCCTGGCGCAGGCCACCGTCGCCGTCGGCACGATCACCCAGCCCGAGGAGGCGCTAAAACTCACCCGCTGCACCGGAATCCTCATCGCGCCGGACCTCGTTCTCACGGCGGCGCATTGCGTGAACGGTGATCCCCTCGGCGCGCTGGTTGTCTTCTTCCGCGGCACCGAACCGGCGCAGCCGGTCTATGGCGCGCGGGTCGCGGCCCGCTACAGCCCCGATCCGGGGGAGATGCTGCCGAACGCCGCCCCCGACGTGAGCCTCGCCGACCTCTCCCTCGACCTCGCGGTGCTGCGCCTCACCGAGCCGGCGCGCGGCCGTCGGCCAATCGCGCTGGCGGCCGATGCGGGGCGCGTTCCGAAGACCCTGCGGATCGCCGGGGCTGGCCTGTCGGGGAACGGCGTCGGGCGCCTGCGCACGGCGACGCTGACGCCGCTGGCCGCCAGCAGCACCGGGCTGACCATCGCGCAGGCCCAGGGCGCCCGGGTCTGCTTCGGAGATTCCGGTGGGCCGGTCGTGGCGCAGGACCGGCGTGGCCTCTACGTCTGGGGCGTCGCCAGCGCGGTGATCAGCCGGGCCGCGCCGTGCGGCAACTACGTGGTGATCGCGCCGGCCGCGCAGGTTTTTTCAAAAGGGCGCTGAAGTTTCGGAGTCGCGCGCCCGTCAAAAACGCGAAAACCCCGCGCGGCCGGACCGCACGGGGTTTTTCCGGATCGGATTGCCTGGCGGATCAGACCGCCATGCGCTCTTCGCTGTCCATCGGCTCGCGCAGCACGTAACCGCGGCCCCAGACGGTCTCGATGTAGTTCTTGCCCGAGCTGGCGTTGGCGAGCTTCTTGCGCAGCTTGCAGATGAAGACGTCGATGATCTTCAGCTCCGGCTCGTCCATGCCGCCGTAGAGATGGTTGAGGAACATCTCCTTGGTGAGCGTCGTGCCCTTCCGCAGCGAGAGGAGTTCCAGCATCTGGTACTCCTTGCCGGTCAGGTGAACCCGGGCGCCGCCGACCTCGACGGTCTTCTGATCGAGATTCACGATCAGGTCGCCGGTGGTGATGACCGATTGGGCATGGCCCTTCGAGCGGCGCACGATGGCGTGGATCCGCGCCACCAGCTCGTCCTTGTGGAACGGCTTGGTGAGGTAATCGTCCGCCCCGAAGCCGAGACCCTTCACCTTATCCTCGATGCCGGCCATGCCGGAGAGGATCAGGATTGGCGTCTTCACCTTCGCGACCCGAAGGTTGCGCAGCACCTCGTAGCCCGACATGTCGGGCAGGTTCAGATCGAGGAGGATGATATCGTAGTCGTACAGCTTGCCGAGATCGATACCTTCCTCACCGAGATCGGTGGTGTAGGTGTTGAAGTTCTCGGACTTGAGCATCAACTCGATGCTCTGCGCAGTCGCGCTGTCGTCCTCGATCAGAAGTACCCGCATCGTCGGTCCCCAGCCCCGCCGGCCGCATCAGCGCGCAGACACGTCCCGTCGTTCGCCCGCCACCGGCCTGTGGACGGACGCCTCGTCGCTCTTGACGTGGGACGCTATGGATTAATCGTTAACAAAACCTGGTTCCCGACCGCAAGCGCTTCATTCGCCAATCTGCGAGCTTGACCGGAGAAAGAAGGCTCCTCCGGCCCCGTCCGGGACCGTGATTCTGCTTCGCTTGCGACCGGGGCGTCCGCCCCGGCGGTCTAAGTACTTCTCACGAAACGCTATGGTCCGAGCTGTGGTTCACCGGACACAGCGCCCGGATTCGTGGAGCTTGACCGTGAACCTCTGCTGGACCGAGCCGCTGCGTGCTCGTGGGTCGCAGTGTTAAGGAGGCCGGTAAACGAAGCGTTGAGAGCGCGGCTCATGACACAGGATTCGGCAAGATCCGTTTCCTCCCTCGCGGCGGCGCAGGCCGCGCTGGAGCGCGTGGAGGTGCTGGAGACCTTCGGCCGGGTCGTGGCGATCCGCGGCCTGCTGGTGGAGGTCGCCGGCCCCGTGGCGGCGATGCGGCTCGGCGGGCGGATCGACGTCGAAGGCGCGAACGGCCACGGGTTGGTCCCCTGCGAGATCATCGGCTTCCAAGGCGACCGGGCGCTGGCCATGCCGTTCGGGTCCCTGGAGGGTGTCCGCCGCGGCTGCCCGGCCTTCGTGCGCGACGAGGCTGCGGGGGCGATCCGCCCCTCGGGCGCCTGGCTCGGGCGCGTGATCGACGCCCTGGGGCGACCGGTCGACGGGCTCGGGCCCCTGCCGCAGGGACCGGACATCTATAGTCTGCGGGCCGACCCGCCGCCCGCCCATGCCCGGACCCGGGTCGGCGGCCCGCTGGATCTCGGGGTCCGCTGCATCAACACCTTCCTGACCATGTGCGCTGGCCAGCGGATGGGCATCTTCGCAGGGTCCGGCGTCGGCAAGTCGGTGCTGCTCTCGATGCTTGCCCGCTACACGGCGGCCGACGTGGCGGTGATCGGGCTCGTGGGCGAGCGCGGGCGGGAGGTCCAAGAGTTCCTGCAGGACGATCTGGGTGCCGCCGGCCTCGCGCGCTCGGTCGTGGTGGTGGCCACCTCCGACGAGCCGGCCCTCATGCGCCGCAACGCGGCCTACGTGACGCTCTCGGTGGCGGAGCATTTTCGCGATCAGGGTGCCAAGGTGCTGTGCATGATCGATTCGATCACGCGCTTCGCCATGGCCCAGCGGGACATCGGCCTCGCGGCCGGCGAGCCGCCCACCGCCAAGGGCTACACGCCGACGGTCTTTTCCGAACTGCCACGCCTGCTGGAACGCGCTGGCCCGGGCGTCGGGCAGGGCACGATCTCGGCGCTTTTCACGGTGCTGGTCGAGGGCGACGACCACAACGAGCCGGTGGCCGATGCGGTGCGCGGCATCCTCGATGGGCACATCGTAATGGAGCGGGCCATCGCCGAGCGGGGACGCTACCCGGCGATCAATGTGTTGCGCTCGGTCTCGCGGACCATGCCGCGATCCTGCGATCCGGCCTACCTGCCGGTGGTGCGGCGGGCGCGCCGAGTGCTCTCGACCTATGCCGATATGGAGGAGCTGATCCGGCTCGGCGCCTACCGCGCCGGCTCATCCCAGGAGGTCGACGAGGCCGTGGCGCTCATGCCTCATCTTGAGGCTTTTCTTGGGCAGGGTAAGGAAGAAGCAACGTCCATCAGCGATGGTTACGCACGGCTCGGTCAGATCGTCGGCGGGGCCTAGGGGCACGGGCCAGGCGCGATCCTCGGCACGGCCTTGAGCGTTGCGTGGAGTGAGCGTCCTGATGAAATCGCGTGACACGCTGATCCGCCTGCGCCGCTTCCAGGTCGATGAGAAGCGCCGGCGTGTGACCCAGATCGAGATGATGATGGCCGACTTCCAGCGCATGGCGGTGGAACTCGACCGCGAGGTCGCCGTCGAGGAGACCCGCGCCGGCATCACCGATGTGGGCCACTTCGCCTACCCGACCTACGCCCGCGCGGCGGCCACCCGCCGGGACAACATGCGCCAGTCCGCCCAGGCCCTGGAGGGCCAGCTCGCGGAGGCCAAGGCCGAGCTCGGCGAGGCCTTCGAGGAGTTGAAGAAGGTCGAGATCCTGAACGATCGCGAGCGTACCGCCGAGCGGGCCGCGGAATTGGTCCGCGATCAGGCCGCGATGGACGGGATCGGACTGAACCGCGCCCGCGGCTGATGCGATCGGCCCCCGAGCCGGTGCGTGGCACGAAACCGTCATGATCAGCTGACAAGGGGGCCCCTTGGTGGCGTCACGCCGCTTGCAGGGCGCCGCGTGACGGCGCATCAGGGGCTATCCCCGGGGCGTCGGTATTCATGAAGAAGATCAGCGAGTTCATCTGGCCGCTCATCGGCCTCGCCGCCGTCGTCATATCGGGCTATTTTCTCTACCAGGAATTGAAGTCGACCTCGCTGTCGGCGATCTGGGCCGCAATCCTGGCGATCCCGCCGCATCGGATCATGCTCGCGGCACTCTCGACGCTGGTCGCCTACGCGGCACTCGCTTGGTACGACCGAATCGCACTGCTGCATTTGGGCGTCCGCCACATCTCGTTGTTGTTCGTCTCGCTCTGCTCGTTCACGACCTACGCGCTCTCGCACAATATTGGCGCTTCGGTCTTCTCGGGCGCCCTGGTGCGCTACCGGGCCTACACCGCCAAGGGCCTCACCGCCGCTCAGGTCGCCGTGCTGGTGGCGCTCTGCTCCTTCACCTTCTTCCTGGGCACGATCCTGCTCGGCGGCTTCACGCTCGTCGTCGATCCGCACCTGCTGTCGCGGCTCGACGGCAAGCTGCCGGGCTTCCTCACCGATCCGAAGGCCGCACTAAGCGTCGGCATTGGCATGCTGGCCTTCGTCGGCCTGTACGTGATCGGATCGATCCTGCGGCTGCGCCCAATGCACATCCGCTCGTTCAAGCTGGAATACCCGCGGCCCGGCATCATGGCCCGCCAGCTGCTCGCGGCGCCGCTGGAGCTGCTGGGTGCGGCAGGCATCATCTACTTCGCGCTTCCCGACGCGATGAATCCGGGCTTCATCCCGGTGCTGGCGATCTTCCTGGCTTCGTTCTCGGTCGCGCTCGCCTCACACGCCCCGGGCGGTCTCGGTGTGTTCGAGATCGTGTTCATCACAGCGATGCACATCACCGACGAGGCGCAGAAGGACGCGATCATCGCGGCGGTGATCATCTTCCGGATCTTCTACTTCTGGATCCCCGCGCTGATCTCAGTGGTCGTGGTGATCGCGTTCGAGCGGTCCAGGCTGGCGGCGGCGATCGGCTCCGCGGCGCACGGACCGAAGGCGACCGTGGTGCCGGATCCGCCGGTCGTGGCCCCGGGGCTCAATCCCCATGAGCTGGAGCGGGAATTGAAGCAGAAGGCGATCTGAGGCGGGTCAGCGGGGAGGGCACGTCGAGCGCCGCCTCTCCCTCCGCCTCTGCGGGGGAGGGTCCCCCCGAAGGGGAAGGGGAAGCGAGTCGGACCGGCAGCGCCTCTATTTCCTCTCGCTCAGATCGAACTCACCGTCCGCAGCCGTGCGCGCGGGTGGATCTCGGCCTGGCTCATCACCGGGGTCTCCCGGCGGAACCGCTCGATGATCGAACGCACGAAAGGTCGCGTCTGCGCCGAGGTCACCAGCACGGGCATCTCGCCCTGCCGCGCCGCCGCCTCGAAGCGGTCGCGCACCGCCGTGACGAATTCGCTGAGCTTCGAGGGCTGCATCGCAAGGTAGCGCTCCTCCCGCTCGCCGACGATCGATTCCAGGAAGGCCTGCTCCCAGGCCGGCGACAGGGTGATGATCGGCAACGCGCCGTTCTGATCCTGGTACTGGGCGCAGATCTGGCGCCCGAGCCGGGCACGGACATGCTCGACCACGTCGCGGGGGTTCTTCACGCCGCCCGCAACCTCGGCGACCGCTTCGACGATCGCCCCGAGATCGCGGATCGAGACGCGCTCGGCCAGGAGGAACTGCAGCACCCGCTGAATGCCGGTTGTGGAGATCTGCGACGGCACGATCTCCTTGAGCAGGTCGGTGTGATCCTTCGACAGCTCGCGCAGCAGCTTCGAGACCTCGACATGGTTCAGGAGCTCGGAGACGTGGGCCTTGATCAACTCGGTGAGGTGCGTCGAGACCACGGTGGCGGCGTCCACCACCGTGTAGCCCTTGAGCTGCGCCTGATCCCGCAGCGCTGCGTCGATCCAGGTCGCCGGCAGGCCGAAGGTCGGCTCCAGCATGTGCTGGCCCGGTAGCTGGACCTGCCCGCCCATCGGATCCATCGCCATGAACTGGCCGGGGAAGATCCGGCCGGTGCCGGCCTCGATCTCCTTCACCCGCACCACGTAGGTGTTGGCGTCGAGCTGGACGTTGTCGAGGATGCGCACCGAGGGCATCACGAAGCCCAGTTCGGCGGCGAGCTGGCGGCGCAGGGCCTTGATCTGGTCGGTGAGGCGGTCCTGGCCCTCGCCGTTGACGAGGGCGAGCAGCGCGTAACCCATCTCGAGCTTCAGGTCGTCGAGCTTGAGCAGATCGGTGACGGTCTCCTCCTTCGCGGCCGCGACCGCCTTCGCGTCGATCGGCGCGCCCTCCGCATCCAGCGGTGGTGCCTCCTTGGCGGTCTTGTTGATCCGCCACGCCGCGTAGCCGGCGCCGCCGCCCAGCAGCAGGAATGGCAGCATCGGCATGCCGGGCAGGAGCGCGATCAGCAGCATCACCGCCGCCGACATGCCGAGCGCCTTCGGATAATGGGCGAGCTGCTTGCCCAAAGCCTTGTCGGCCGCGCCCTTCACGCCCGCCTTGGAGACCAGCAGGCCGGCGGCCGTGGAGACGATCAGGGCCGGCACTTGGCTCGCGAGGCCGTCGCCGATGGTGAGCAGCGTGTAGCTCTTGGCGGCGTCGCCGAAGCTCAGGCCCTGCTGCGCCACGCCGATGATGATGCCGCCAACCACGTTGATGAAGGTGATCAGCAGCGCCGCCACGGCGTCGCCGCGCACGAATTTCGAGGCGCCGTCCATCGCGCCGAAGAAGGAGGATTCCTCTTCGAGCGCCGAGCGGCGGGCCTTGGCGGCCTTCTCGTCGATCAGCCCGGCCGAGAGGTCGGCGTCGATCGCCATCTGCTTGCCGGGCATCGCGTCGAGGGTGAAGCGCGCCGCGACTTCGGCGATGCGGCCCGAACCCTTCGTGATCACCACGAAGTTCACGATGATCAGGATCGCGAACACGATGATCCCAATCACGAAATTGCCGCCCATGACGAAGTGCCCGAAGGCCTCGATCACGTGGCCGGCCGCCGCCGTGCCCTCGTGGCCGTGGCCGAGGATCAGGCGGGTCGAGGCCAGATTCAGGGCCAGCCGCAGCATCGTGGCGATGAGCAGCAGCGTCGGGAAGACGGTGAATTCCAGCGGGTTGTCGATCGACAGCCCGGTCATCATGATCAGCACCGAAATGATGATCGAGACCGCCAGCAGCAGGTCGAGCAGCATCGCGGGCAGTGGGAAGATCAGGACCGCGAGGATCCCCAGCACGCCGGTGGCGAACAGGAGGTCCGAGCGCTTCGACAGGGCCTGCATGTCGCCGCGGGTCGGCAGCGCGAACTGTCCCAGGATCGCCGCCGGGCCCATCCGTGTCGGCGCGCTCGCCGTGTCCGCCATCGATCCCACCCGTCGCTGCCTGTCCAGACGCGTTCCCCGCAGCGAACCCGGCAAGATCTGCCGGGTGGATGGTTAGCGGCCCGTTAAGACGAGAGCGGCCGGAGTCGGGAACCGGGCGCGCCTCTGCCGCTTGACCGGTCGGTGAACGCAACCGCCCGGCACCGGCCCCGCCGTATCCCGCCCGCGGCGTCGCCACCGATCCGGGAGATACCGATGGCTGCACGCGCGCTGACCGCCCTGTTCGACGATTACGAGGCTGCCGCCCGAGCGGTGGATCAACTCGAGGCCGCCGGCTTCGCCCATGGCGACATCAGCATCATCTCGAACCGAACCGACCCCGAGGGCGCCGCGCTGCCGCCGATCGACCAGGCGCACGAACCGGACGAGGCGGTCGATTCGGCCGGCACCGGCGCGACGGTCGGAACGGTGCTGGGTGGCGGTGCAGGCCTGCTCGCCGGCCTCGGGCTCCTCGCCATTCCCGGCCTTGGGCCGGTGGTGGCGGCGGGCTGGCTCGTGGCAACCGTGACGGCCGCGGGCGTCGGTGCCGCCGCCGGCGGGCTGATCGGGGGGCTGACCGGAGCCGGGTTGAGCGAAGGCGAGGCCGAGACCTACGCCGAGGGCGTGCGACGCGGCGGTACGCTGGTGACGGTCCGGGCCGACGAGACACGGGCCGACCGCGCGTTGAGCATTCTCGCCCAGGCGGGCTCGATCGATCTCGACGAGCGCGCCGAGGGCTGGCGCGCGCAGGGCTGGACCGGCGGCACGGTCGGTACGACCAGCGCAGATCGTTGAATCGAGCCGCCGCGGCGCAGCTTCAGGCCATCATCTTCCGCGCGAACATGGCGGCGGCGAACAGCACCGCCGCGCCTGCCGTGACGAGGCTGATCATCAGGAGACGCCGGGGCTCGGTCGAGGATTCGGCCCGCACCGGCTCCACGATCGGGCTGAAGAACTCGATCTGGCGGGCCGCGATCATCCGGGAACGCTCGTAGGCCGTCAGCACCTGCTGATAGTACTTCTCGGCGTTCTTGCGATCGTTCTCCAGGGCCTCGAATCGCGTCAGCGCATCCGAAAGAAGGCGCTTCTGCTCCGGATCCTGGCTGGCGGATTGCCGCTCGATCCGCGCGATGTTCTCGTCGAGATCCTTGATCTGCTGCTTGATGTCGATGATGCGGCGGGATTCGGGGCCGAGATCCCGCTGGCCGATGGCGAGCTGGACCGCAAGGTTGATCCGCGCAGAGCGCAACTCAGCGATCATCTTCAAATTGATTTCGTTCGACTTCTGGGCGTCAAGCACGCCTTCGCGGTTGCGCAGGTCGCGCATCGCGAGGCGGATCTTGGTCATCCGCTCCTCGGCGAGCTTCAACTCCCGGGTGCTCTCGGCCACCGCATCCTCGCGCGCCTTCACGCTGAGGTCGTTCACCATCCGCTCGGCCTCCTTCATCACGGCCTTGGCGATGGCGAGGGAATGATCCGGGTCGAACGCTTCGACGGTGACCGCCATGATCCCGGAATTGGGCTCGATGTCGATGTCGACGCGCCGCTTCCAGTAGCGGAGGAATTTCTCGATCGGCTTGCTCGGGTCGAAACGCGAGACGTAATCGATGCTGTCGCTGCCGAACCATTCGCGCAGTGGCAACTGTGTCTCGAGCGATTCCAGCATCGGCCGGCTGACGATGTATTCCTTGGTGATCAGCGTATCCTGAGCGACCATCTGGCTCGGAACGCCGGCGCTGGTTCCCACCGAATCCGGTGCCGCCTTGTCGGCCGTCCCGATGGCCGGCCGGATCGCGAATCGTGCCTCGGTGACGTACCGGTCGGAGGCGATCAACCCGTAGTAGATGGCTCCGGCCAGCGTCGGCAGCACGAAGCAGACCACGAACAGGATCGGGATCCAGGGGTCGTTCTTGACGTGGCTCTGATAGGAGCGGATGCCCTTCTTGCGATCGGCGAAGCGCGACATCCGCGCGATCTGCCGCAGCGACTCGGTGATCGCCTGCTGGCGTTCCGCGGTCGTGACCGGCTGCCCCTCGGCTTTCCGGATCTCCATATTCATGGCTTGATTCCTGGCCTCCTCGGCCCTGACGGTCGATCCGTCCGGAAGCACCCGGCCGCACAGCGGCGCACGCGTCCGGATCGTCTCTCACGCAGTCACGGCAAAAGCATGTCCGCCAACGGCGGACGGCGTCGCGTCACGCGTTGAGGCGCCGGTAGACCTCGATGGCGTCGTTCACGTCCTCGTAGATGATCGCCCGGCCGTTGAGCAGCACAAGGCCCTGCGAGCACCATTGCCGGATCGTCTCCATGGAGTGCGAGACCATGATGATGTCGGCGTTCTTGCGACGTTGGGAGAAGACCTCGTCGCAGCGCTTCGAGAAGCGCGCGTCGCCCACGGAGGTGATCTCGTCGATCAGGTAGCAGTCGAACGGGATCGCCATGCTCATGCCGAAGGCGAGGCGCGCGCCCATGCCGGACGAGTAGGTGTAGATCGGTACGTCGAGGTAGCTGCCAAGCTCCGAGAAGTCCTCGACGAAATCCAGCACCTTTCGCGGGTCCTCGCCGTAGATTCGGGCCACGAAAATCACGTTGTCACGGCCGGTCATCTTTGGGTGGAAGCCGCCCGCGAAACCCAGCGGCCAGGAAACCCGCAGCCCGCGATAGATCTTGCCCCGGGTGGCATCTTCCGTTCCGGCGATCAGCCGCATCGTGGTCGATTTTCCGGCACCGTTGATGCCGAGGATCCCATAAGAAATGCCTGGCTTCAGGGTGAACGAGGCCTGTTCGAGGATGGTCCGCTTGTGACCGTCCGTGCGGTAGACCTTGCTGACTTTCTCGAAGCGGATCACCGGATGAACTCCAGGGCGGGGTGCCGAACCGCCGGTCCGAGCTGTCGGCTGCGGCGCTCCTGCGCGTCGAAAGCGGCAAATCTGAGAACACGATAGGCCGGACCGGCCCCGCATCCGGCCTCGACGAGCGCATGCGCCGGAATACAGAACGGGTTGGAATGAAAGTGCAGCTCTCCGCGTGCCGTTGACGCCATTCCACATATGGCATACCAAATACCAACGGTGCGGGGCGGTAAATTGCCGTCGCCACACCGGTAAGCCGGAACTTTAGCTCCAAGTCCGGAGAGAAAGGCCGCCCATGACGCATGCCCCGCTGCCACCGATCCCGCACGGGGCGGCCAGCACGACGACAGGGTCAGGATCCGCGCTTGCGAGTCTCGTTGCGGCCATCGGCGACGCGGTCGTCGTCGCCGATCCGGAGGGTCTGATCACCGTCTGGAACCCGGCCGCCGAGCGGATCTTCGGCTACTCCGCCACGGAGGCGCTCGGCCAGACGCTCGACCTGATCACGCCCGAACGGCACCGCCGTCGCCACTGGGACGGCTACGCCAAGACGATGCGGACCGGGACCACACGCTACGGCGCAGAGACCCTGAGGGTGCCGGCCATCCGCAAGGACGGAAGCCAGCTCTCCATCGCCTTCACGGTGGGAATGGTGCGGGACGCCGCCGACCGGGTGACCGGGATCGTGGCGGTGATCCGCGACGAGACCGAGCGCTGGACGGAAGAAAAGCGGCTGCGCCAGCGCGTGGCCGAGCTCGAAGCCACCGTGCCGGCCTGACCGGGCCCGCCGCGCATCGCCTTCACCGAAACGCCCAACATTCCAAGGGAGGACGCCCCATGAGCAAGCCGCTGGAAGGCATCAAGATCATCGATTTCACGCACGTTCAGGCCGGACCGGCTTGCACGCAGCTCCTCGCCTGGTTCGGCGCCGACGTGATCAAGGTCGAGCGCCCCGGGTCCGGCGACGTGACCCGCACGCAGCTGCGCCACGTCGAGGATGCCGACGCGCTCTACTTCACGATGCTGAACTCCAACAAGCGCTCGCTCACCCTCGACACCAAGACCCAGGCCGGCAAGGAAGTCCTCGAGAAGCTGATCCAGGATTCCGACGTCATGGTCGAGAATTTCGGCCCTGGCGCGCTCGACCGGATGGGCTTCTCCTGGGCGCGCATCCAGGCGCTGAACCCGGGCATGATCCTCGCCTCGGCGAAGGGGTTTTCCGACGGCCACCATTACGAGGACCTGAAGGTCTACGAGAACGTGGCCCAGTGCGCGGGCGGTGCCGCCTCGACCACGGGATTCTGGGACGGGCCGCCCACCGTCAGCGCCGCCGCGCTCGGTGACTCGAACACCGGTATGCATCTGGCCATCGGTATCCTCACGGCCCTCCACCAGAAGAACAAGACCGGCACCGGCCAGAAGGTCGCCGTGTCGATGCAGGACTCGGTGATCAACCTCTGCCGGGTGAAGCTGCGCGACCAGCAGCGCCTCGACGCGCTGGGCTACCTCGAAGAGTACCCCCAATACCCCCACGGCGAGTTCTCCGACGTGGTGCCGCGTGGCGGCAACGCGGGCGGCGGCGGTCAGCCGGGTTGGGTTCTGAAGTGCAAGGGCTGGGAGACCGACCCGAACGCCTACATCTACTTCACGATCCAGGGCCACGCCTGGGCACCGATCTGCAAGGTGCTCGGCAAAGAGGAGTGGATCTCCGATCCCGCCTACAACACCCCGCGGGCCCGCCAGGACAAGATCTTCGACATCTTCAAGACGATCGAGGACTGGCTCGCCGACAAGACCAAGTTCGAGGCGGTGGACATCCTGCGCACCTACGACATTCCCTGCGCGCCGGTGCTGTCCATGAAGGAGATCGCCGAGGACAAGTCCCTGCGCGAGAGCGGCACCGTGGTCGAGGTGGCGCATCCGAAGCTCGGCACGTACCTGACGGTCGGAAGCCCGATCAAGTTCTCCGACATGACGGTCGAGGTGAAGGCTTCGCCCCTGCTCGGCGAGCACACCGACGAGGTGCTGGCAGACCTGGGCTACACGCAGGAGCAGATCCGGGCCATGCACGAGGCCCGCGCAGTCTGATAGGGACCGGCCGCCCTCTGTGATCCTGAGACAGGACGGCGTCGCCGCGGCGCCGTCCTATCCATGTGTGAGCCTCCGACCCGATGCGTGCGTTCCTCAGTCGTTTCCTGCCGGAGCTGACCCCGGTCAGCACGCGCGAGCGCCTGCGCTCCGCCGCGGGCGCCCTGGTGGGCATCCTGGCGACCGGCCTCGTCTGCCGGGCATCCGCCCCGGCCGAGGCGCTGCCGATCCTGATCGCCCCGATGGGCGCCTCGGCGGTGCTCCTCTTCGCCGTGCCGGCGAGTCCCCTGGCGCAGCCCTGGTCGATCCTCGGCGGCAATCTGGTCGCCGCTCTGGTCGGCGTCACGGCGGCGGCCTGGATCGCCGATCCGTTCGTGGCTGCGGCCTGCGCCATCGGGGTGGCGATCGCCCTGATGATGCTTCTGCGCTGCCTGCATCCGCCCAGCGGCGCCGTGGCACTGACGGCGGTGCTGGGCGGCCCGGCGATCCGGGCACTGGGCTACGGCTTCGTGCTCTGGCCGGTGGCGGTCAACTCGCTGATCCTGCTCGCCACCGCCCTGCTGTTCAACAACCTGACCGGGCGCACCTACCCGCACCTGCGCCCGGCCGGGCCGCGGACGGCCGATCCGCCGTCCGACGCCCGGGTCGGGTTCCGGGCCTCGGACCTCGACGCCGCGCTGGAGGATTTCGACCAGCTGCTCGATGTCGATCGCGGCGACCTGGAGCAGATCCTGCGGCGGGTGCAGATGCGGGTCTATGGCCGCCGCTCGGGACCGATCGCCTGCGCGGCGATCATGTCGCGCGACGTGATCGCGGTGGCGCCGGATGCGTCACTGGACGAAGCCATGCGGCTGTTGCGTCGCCACCGGATCAAGGCGCTGCCGGTCACCGACGAAGGTGCGCGCGTCCTCGGCATCGTCACGCAGACCGATCTCCTCGACAAGGCCGCCTGGGACCGGGCCGGGCCGCGGCTCGGCCTCGGCCGCCGCCTACGCCTGACCGCCGAGCGGGGCAGGGCGCCCCATGGCTGCGCCGCCGACATCATGAGTGCCGTCGAGCCGGTCGCTCCCGATACACCCATCGCCGCTCTGGTGCCGCGGATGTCGGAGGCGGGGCTCCATCACCTGCCGGTGATCGACGCAGACGGCCGCCTCGTCGGGATCGTCTCCCAGACGGACCTGATCCCGGCGCTCCTGTCCCAGGCCGATGCGCCCGAGGAACCGATCCGCACGCCGGCCCAGGCTGCCCTGGCCTGAGCTTCAACGGGCGTCGGACGTATCTGCCAGGAAGAACGCGACGGCCTGCGCCACCACGGCCGGCTGATGTGCGTGCGGCCCGTCATACTCGACAGACGTGACTGGGTAGCCGGCCTCGCGCAGCGCCGGGACGTGGACCCGGGCGCTGCGGTCGATGGGGATCTGCGCGTCCTGCGTGCCGTGCGACAGGAAGATTCGTGGCGCGCCGACTTGCAGGTGCGCCGACAGGAAGCCCGCCGACGCCACGATCAGGTGGCTCGCCACGTCGCCGTTCGCGAGCCCGAGCGAGAGGGTGTAACTGCCGCCGTCGGAATGGCCGGCGAAGCAGAGGTGCTGGGGGTCGAGGAGGAATCGGTCCGCCACGGAGCCGAGCGCCGTCGCGACCCGCTCGCGGTCCGGCCCGTGACCGGCGATGACGATGTCCCAGGTCGGGAACAGCGATTGCGGGGCGAGGAGCAGGAATTTTTCGGCGTGGGCGTGCCGCTCGAGCATCGGCAGGATCCGCTCGGCGCTGCCGCCGCCGCCGTGGAACAGCACCACCAGGGGGCAGGGCCGGCGCGGATCGAGACCCTCGGGGACCACCAGCACCGCGTCGCGCTCGGAGAACAGGCCGAGGTCATGCCGGCCCGGGGGGAGGGGCTGCTGGGTGGGCAGGCGGTGGCGGAAGTCCAGGCGGCCGGCGAGGTCGGGATCGATCATGGCGGGATGTCGCTGGGTTAGGGCCGAGGTCGCTCGAAGCTGTCAGGCCAGGAGCGACGGCATCCGCCTTTCTCCCTCCCCCGCAGGGGCTACCGGATCCACACTTTTCTGCCGGACG
>NZ_JALNUM010000042.1:0-48395 GCF_026540795.1 Methylobacterium sp. GC_Met_2 | reverse complement strand
GAGGCGGCGGGGGCGGGCCGCGCTCGAAGCTCGGCTCGTCACAGACCCGCACCCGGCGCACGACCGGCGCGCCGTCCGGATCGAACCGGCGCCGGACGAATTCCCGGCATGCCTCGGGGGGCGCCGCGGTGAAGCGCGACCCGCGGAACTCCGGCTCGGGACGCGGCGGCGGCGGGGGGCGATGCTCGGGCCCGTCCTCCTGAACCGGGCCGCCCCAGCGGTGCTCCGGTGGATAGGGACCATCGAAATCGGCAGCCAACGCCGGGCCGGCGGCGAAGAGCAGGGCTAGAAAACCGGTACGGATGGGGAGACGACGGGCGGGCACGGGTGGCCTCGGCGTGATCGGGCGCGCGGGGATCGCGGCCATTCACAGGAGGTTGCGCCTAGCGGCCTGAACCGCCGCCAGAGCGCCTGTTGGCCGCCGTTCAGCCGGCTACTTCTGCATCGCGTTCACTTCGCACTGCGCGTACTCGCCGCTCGCCTTCACGTAGGCGTTGAGCTTCTGCAGGTAGGCGTCGGCGATGGGCCGGAAGGCCTGCGCCTGCAGGTTATAGGCCTTGATCGCGTCGTTGTAGCTGTAGGCCTCCCAGCCCGGGCAGCCCTCCTTGGCGTCGAGGCAGGCCGGCTTATCCGGCAGCGCGGGTTTCGCTGGGCGCGCGGAGGCGGGCGGCGGCTCGGGCGGGGTGCAGGTTGCGACCGCCGGAGCCGCAGCCGGGGGTGCGGCCTTGGCGGGCTTCGCGGCGGGGGCCGGTGGCGCCGCATTCGGGGCCGCCTGAGCGGCACCGGGTACGAGCAGGCTCGCGATAAGGAGAAGAGTGCCGCGCATGGCGTCCTGACAAGCTCCGCTGCGGCCCGGACCGTCGATGGAGGGGGCCGGTCGCGGGTTCTGCGGCATCAGGCCTGCGGCGACAAGGGTTCCGGCACCGCTTCCTTGGGGGCGGGCCGCCGCGCCGGGGAGGCCGGCCGTCCGCCTGAAGACTGCCCCACCGTCCGTGCCGTCTTGCCGCGCACGAGGGCCGTCGCCGGCAGGACCAGGCCGACCGCCAGTACCCACCAGGCGGGTCGGATCGGGCCTGAAAAATCCAGATTGGCGGCGAGCACGAGGCTGGCCGGGACGCCGCTGGCAAGCCCATACCACGCCGCCTCCAGGGCCGCGGTGGCGAGCCCGGCAACGACCGCGAGCAGCAGAAGCGACCAGGGCCGCTCCGGCCATTTGAACCGCCGCATCACCCGCCAGCCCATCAGCAGCAGGAACAGCCCGGCCGAGAAGACCGGGTCGCTGACGTCGATCTTCGATTGCAGGAAGTAGTGGACGAGCGCCAGCACCGCGATCGTGTAGACGAGCCGGTGCAGCCGGTTCCAGTTCGAGCCGAGGTTGCGGATCGCCGCATCGGTCGAGGTCAGCCCCAGGGCGATCAGGCCGATCAGCGCCACGAAGCCGATGGTCAGATAGAGCCGGAGCGCGATCTCGGAGACGATCTTGGTGAGAATCAGGTTCTGATCGACGGCGTAGAGGGTGAGGTGGGCCACCGCGTAGGCCATCACGGTGATGCCGAGCATGCGCCGGACCACCAGCACCTTCGGCCATTCGGCGATGCGGCGCAGGGGCGAGATCGCCAGGGAAAACAGCAGGAAGCGCACCGCCCATTCGCCGGTGGCGTGGATCAGAGCGGTGATCGGCTTGGCGCCGAGCGCGTCAAGCCGGTAGGCGGCGGCGAGGTACAGGGCCGGCGCGATGCAGCCCGCGAACACCGCAAGCTTCAGCCATGAGAGGCGTCCGGCCCGGTCGAGCCAGGGGAGGGGGATGCCGAGGGAGCCGGCGAGGCGGTCGGTCATGGCTGGCGAACGGGGCTTTGATCGGTGGATGGAGCGCGAACAGGCCCCCGGGAACGGCTGCCTTGGGGCGTGGGTGCCGTCACGGGTCGGTTCGCCGTGGGGCCGCTACGGTTACAGGCCGGGTTGACCTGTGTGGTTGACCTCGGCCGCGCTGCGGCGAGATAGCGGGGCGACGGACACCGGATGGATCCCATGCAGTACCGCAATCTCGGCCGCTCCGGCCTCAAGGTCTCGCCGATCTGCCTCGGCACGATGATGTTCGGCGGCCCCACCGACGAGGCCACCGCCGGCCGCATCGTCGCCAGCGCCCGGGAGGCGGGGGTCAACTTTATCGATACGGCCAACGTCTACACGGAGGGCCGTTCGGAGGAGATCACCGGACGGGCCATCGGGCCTGAGCGCAACGCCTGGATCCTGGCCACCAAGGTCGCCAATCCGACCGGGCCGGGGGTCAACGATCGCGGCCTGTCGCGCGTCCACGTGATGAAGGCCGCCGAGGACAGCCTGCGCCGGCTCGGGACCGATGTCATCGACATCTACTACCTCCACAGGGAGGACCACGACACGCCGCTGGCCGAGACCGTGCGCGCGATGGCCGACTTGGTGCGGGCCGGCAAGATCCGGCATTTCGGCGTGTCGAATCACCGGTCCTGGCGGGTCGCCGAGATCTGCCGACTCTGCGACGAACTCGGCATCGACCGGCCGGTGGTGAGCCAGCCCTACTACAACGCCTTCAACCGCATGCCCGAGACAGAGCACCTGCCGGCCTGCGCGCATTTCGGGCTCGGCGTCGTGCCGTACTCGCCGCTCGCCCGCGGCGTGCTTACCGGCAAGTACGATCCCGACGCGCCGCCGCCGGCCGAATCCCGCGCCGGCCGGCAGGACACGCGGATGATGCAGACCGAGTGGCGGCCGGAATCCCTGCGCATCGCCCGGACGCTCAAGGAGCACGCCGAGGTCCGCGGCATCACGGCCGGCCAGTTCGCCACCGCGTGGGTGCTGAACAACTGCCTCATCACCGGCGTCATCGCGGGGCCGCGGACGGAGGCACAGTGGCAGGAGTACCTCGGCGCCCTCGACTACGCCTTCACCCCCGAGGACGAGGCGCTGGTGGACGGGTTCGTGGCGGCGGGGCACCCGACGACGCCGGGCTACAACGATCCGGCCTATCCGCTCGAGGGGCGGGTGCCGCGGAGCGGCTGATCGCAATCAGCCAAGATCCTTCCGGCGTCGTCATTGTCGGCTCGGTCTGCCGTGGTACAATTCGGGCGCAGGAGGAGGCCGATGGCGTCCGCTCAAACAAAGGCCAAGACGAAGCCGGCGCCACGGACCAGAGCCGTCCGGGTGCAGGTCGATGCGCAGGTGAAGCTGGAGGCCGAGGCCGTCCTCGGCGCGGTCGGTCTCTCCCTGTCCGAGGCCTTCCGCCTGATGCTCCATCGCGTGGTAGCCGACAGGCGCCTGCCCTTCGATCCGCTCGTCCCCAATGAGGAGACGAGCGCGGCCCTGCGGGCCGATCTCGCCGGCGACGTGATCCATGTCGGCAATCCGTCGAACCTCCTCGCGGCCCTTGACGCCGACTGACGACCCGGCCGCGCCGGACTCTGCCACGCGCAGCAAACGTGATGTCGTTATCACCGGGCAGTTCAAGAAGGACATGAAGCGCGAGCAGAAGGGGCGGCATCGTGCAACGGTGCGGGCCGACTTGCTCGCAGCGGTCAATCTGCTCGCCGATGATCACCCGCTTCCACCGCACATGGTCGATCACCCGCTCGGTGGCACATGGAAGTATCACCGCGACTGCCACATCAAGCCGGATCTGGTCCTGATCTATCGAAAATCTGGTGAGCCATCGGACCCGGCGGCTGAGCGACCCAAGCTGCATCTCGTCCGTATCGGGTCGCATAGCGAACTCGGACTCTGAGCGCCCTCGTCTGAGCGTAGGCATCAGACATCAGTCCCATCGCGCTGCGAGAAGAGGGCCGGCCGGCATTCCGGCACCCTTGCGCTCCTGTCGATCCGCGGCTATCTAGCCGTCAACAGTTCTGATGGCAGTCGAGAGGCTGCGGTTCGGGAGTGGGCCCCACCGGGTCCGCTCTTTTTTTTCGCCGCACGTCTTTTTCGCCGCACAGCGCGGGCGAGCCACGCAGAACGCCGCGAAGGGTGTTCACCACCACACATGTCGTCCGAGATCGAAGCGGATCTGTCCGAGAAGCGTCTCGTCCGAGAGACGGGGGTCGCCGCGCGCGTCGCGCAGGCGATCGAGGGGCCCCTCCAGGGCCTCGGCTTCCGGCTGGTCCGGGTGAAGGTCAACAACATCAACGGCTGTACCGTACAGATCATGGCGGAGCGGCCGGATGGCAGCTTCACCATCACCGACTGCGAGGCGGTGAGCCGCACGATCTCGCCGCTCCTCGATGTCGACGATCCGGTGGGCGGCGCCTACAATCTGGAAGTGTCCTCGCCGGGGATCGACCGACCGCTGGTGCGGGTCTCGGATTTCGCCCGCTGGGTGGGGTACGAGGCCAAGGTCGAGCTGAGCCCGCCGCTCGACGGCCGCAAACGCTTTCGCGGCATCCTTTGCGCGCCGGATCCGGTGGGGCTCACCGTCCCGATCGATCTGCCCGATGTGAAGGAAGGCCTGCCGAGCCGGATCGACCTGCCGCTGAAGGACCTCGCCGAAGCCCATCTCGTCCTGACCGACGAGCTCATCCGCGAATCGCTCCGCCGCGGTGGTCCGCCCGCCGACGACGAGGCCGACGAGGCCGAGGACGGCGAGCCCGCCGAGGAAGATGCGACGCCGCCCGCGCGCGGCCCGTTCCGCCCGCAGGGGCCGAAGAAAGCCAGCCCGGCAGCCAAGCCCAAGCATCCGGTCCGGACCGGTCCGAAGAAGGCGGTCGTGACCAAGGCGTCCCGGATCAAGGATCGCGACTCGCTGCACTGAGACCTCAAGCGTCGACCGCCCCGCGGCCGGCTCGAAGATTTGACGGAAGAGAAGGACCGACACCGATGGCCGTCGTCAGCGCCAACAGGCTCGAACTCCTCCAGATCGCCGACGCGGTCGCCCGCGAGAAGGTGATCGACCGCTCCATCGTGATCGACGCGATGGAGGAAGCGATCGCCAAGGCCGCGCGCTCCCGCTACGGCGCCGAGACCGACGTTCACGCCGAGATCGACAACAAGACCGGGGCGTTGCGCCTGTCGCGCCACCTCCTGGTCGTCGACGAGGTCGAGAACGACGCCCGCGAAATCACCCTGGATCAGGCCCGCCGCTACAATCCGGGCGCGCTGGTCGGCGACGTGATCTCCGACACCCTGCCGCCCTTCGATTTCGGGCGCGTGGCCGCGCAATCGGCCAAGCAGGTCATCGTCCAGAAGGTGCGCGACGCCGAGCGCGCGCGCCAGTTCGACGAGTACAAGGACCGGATCGGCGAGATCCTCAACGGCATCGTCAAGCGCGTGGAGTACGGCAACGTGATCGTCGATCTCGGCCGCGGCGAGGGCATCGTGCGGCGGGACGAGATGATCCCGCGCGAGACCTTCCGGCCGGGCGACCGCATCCGCTCCTACCTGTTCGACGTGCGTTCGGAAGTCCGCGGCCCGCAGATCTTCCTGTCGCGCTCGCATCCTCAGTTCATGGCCAAGCTGTTCGGCCAGGAAGTGCCCGAGATCTACGACGGCATCGTGGAGGTGAAGGCGGTGGCTCGCGATCCGGGCTCCCGCGCGAAGATCGCGGTGATCTCCCGCGACGGCAGCATCGACCCGGTCGGCGCGTGCGTGGGCATGCGCGGATCGCGCGTGCAGGCGGTGGTCGGCGAGCTTCAGGGCGAGAAGATCGACATCATCCCGTGGTCGGAGGACGAGGCAACCTTCATCGTCAACGCTCTCCAGCCCGCCGAGGTGGTGAAGGTGGTGCTCGACGAGGAGGCCGACCGCATTGAGGTGGTGGTGCCGGACGACCAGCTGTCGCTGGCGATCGGCCGCCGCGGCCAGAACGTGCGTCTGGCCTCGCAGCTCACCGGCTGGGACATCGACATCCTGACCGAGGCCGAAGAATCGGAGCGCCGCCAGAAGGAGTTCGCCGAGCGGACCCAGGTGTTCATGGAGGCGCTCGACGTCGACGAGACCGTCGGCCAGCTCCTTGCCGCGGAAGGCTTCCGGAACGTCGAGGAGATCGCCTACGTCGACACCCAGGAGCTATCCGGGATCCAGGGTCTCGACGAGGAGACCGGCGCCGAGATCCAGGCCCGCGCGCAGGACCACCTCGCACGGATCGAGCAGGAGCACGATGCCCGCCGCACCGAGCTGGGCGTCGCCGACGAGTTGCGCGAGATCGAGGGCGTCACCACGCCCATGATGGTGGCGCTCGGCGAGAACGACGTGAAGTCGATCGAGGATCTGGCGGGCTGCGCCACCGACGACCTCGTCGGCTACACCGAGGGTCGCGGCCCCGAGGCCGTGCGCCACGCGGGCTATCTCGACGGATTCGACCTGTCCCGCGCCGAGGCCGAGGCCCTGATCATGGCCGCCCGTCTCAAGGCCGGCTGGATCGAGGCCCTGCCGGAGCCGGAGGCCGAGGAGGGTGCTGAAGAGGGGGCCGAAGACGGGACCGAGGGCGAGCAGACCGCCCCCGCCCAGGCCGAGGCCTGAGAGTCCCGGCGGCGGAGGCGCGGTGAGCGAGGTCGAGGTCAACCCGCCCGAGGGCGGACCGGAAGGCGAAGGGCTGGATGCCGGCCCCGGCCGCCGCGCGCCCGAGCGGACCTGCATCGTCACGCGTGCCGCTCAGGCGCCGGACGCGATGATCCGGTTCGTGCGTGGGCCGGATGGGCGGGTCGTGCCCGACCTGCGCGCCCGGCTGCCAGGCCGCGGCGCCTGGGTCAGCGCCCAGCGGGACACGGTCGCTACGGCCGTGCGGAAAAACCTGTTCGCCCGGGCCTTCAAGGGGCCGGCCCCGGCCGATCCCGATCTGCCAGACCGAATCGCAGTCGGGCTGCGCGCGGATCTGCGGCAGGCCATCGCACTCGCCAACAAGGCAGGCTGCATCGTGGCAGGCTTCTCGAAGGTCGAGGCGGCGATCGGCGGCGATCCCCGCGCAGTTGCGGTGATCCACGCCGCGGAAGCCAGTGCGGACGGTCGGCGCAAGATCGCGGCGGCCTTGTACCGGCGCCACGGTGAAGCCATCTCAAGGATACCGATCATCGATGACCTGTCCGAAGATGAATTGGACATGGCCTTAGGTCGGGATCATGTGATACACGCTGCGCTCGTCGCAGGAGCCGGAGCCGCCGGCTGCCTGTCGCGTTGGCGTCGGCTACGCTCCTTCGAGGGCGCCGCCGCGGCGACCGGGGAGCCCGATCCAGCCCGAATCGGCGGGATCGACGAAGCCTCACGTTGACGACGCAGGAATGATCTGACTGGCGCCACCGGGCGTCGGTTCACGGGACGATGGAAACCCTCAGGGTTCAGGCTGAATGAGCGATACGAATAACCCGGGCGACAAGACTCTGAATCGGACTTCCCCGAAGCCGCTGTCCCTCAAGCGGCCGATCGAGGCGGGAACCGTACGTCAGAGCTTCTCCCATGGCCGCTCCAAGCAGGTCGTGGTCGAGACGGTGAAGCGCCGCGTCATCGGCGCAGCGCCGGCCGCCCCGGCGCGTGAACCTGCCCCGGCGCTGCGTCCGGCCGCCCCCGCGCCGACGACGCCACCGCCGCGTCCGGCCCAGCGGGCAGCCTCGGGCGTCGTGCTTCGGACTTTAAGCGAGCAGGAGAGCGCTGCCCGCGCAGCCGCGCTGGCCGATGCGCAGCGCCGCGAGGCCGAGGCACGCCGCAAGGCGGAAGCCGAGGTCGAGGCGCGCCGCAAGGAGGCCGAAGAGCAGGCCCGTCGCGAGCGGGAGGCCGCCGAGGCCCGCCGCCGCGAGGAGGAAGAGCGCAAGGCCGCCGCCGCGGAAGCCGCGCGGGCCGCCGAGGAGGCAGCCAAGCAGGCCGCCGCCGAGGCTTCGAAAGCGGCAGCCGCCGCGCCTGTTTCGGAGGCCCCTGCTGCTGCAGCACCTGCCCCGGCCGCTGCAGCCAGTCCGGCGCCTGCGCCCGCGCAACCGGTGGCGACATCGGCACCCGCTCGCCCGGCTGCCGCCGCTACGCCGGCCCGCCCGGCGCCTCCGCGCCAGCCGGCTGGTGCCCGTCCGGCGGCGCCGGCCGCCACAGCCGCGCCCGCCCCGCGTCCGCCGCTGACACCGCGGCCGTCGACGGGTGAGCCGCGTAAGACCATCACGGCTGATTCGCGCAAGCCCCGCGACCTCAACTTCATGGCCCGCCCGGCCCCGGCGCCCGAGCCCGAGAAGAGCGCGACGCCGACCACGGCGGCGCGTCCCGCTGGCGCCGGCGCGGCGGCGCGCCCCGCCGGCCGCGCGACCCAGACCAACGAGGACGAGTCCGAGACCAAGCGGGTGATCCGCCGTCCCGGCATGCCGCTCAAGATCATCGCACCGCCCAAGACCCCGAAGTCGCCGGGCGGCGACCGCAACCGCGGCCGCCTGACCATCGCGACGGCCACGTCGGGTGAGGACGAGCGCACGCGCTCGGTGGCGTCGTTCCGCCGCCGCCAGCAGCGCATGAGCGGTCGCGGCCATGTCGAGCAGAAAGAGAAGCTGTCCCGCGAGGTGACGATCCCCGAGTCGATCACCATCCAGGAACTCGCCAACCGCATGTCGGAGCGGGCCGTGGACGTGATCCGGATGCTGATGAAGCAGGGCGAGATCCACAAGATCACCGACGTGATCGACTCGGACAGCGCGCAGCTCATCGCCGAGGAGCTCGGCCACACGGTCCGCCGCGTCGCCGAGTCCGACGTGGAAGAGGGTCTGTCGTCCGACGAGCCGGATCTGGAGGAGGATCTCGATCCCCGTCCGCCGGTGGTCACGATCATGGGTCACGTCGATCACGGCAAGACCTCGCTGCTCGATGCGATCCGCAAGGCGAACGTGGTCGATGGCGAGGCCGGCGGCATCACCCAGCACATCGGCGCCTATCAGGTCGCGTCGCCGTCCGGCGACATGATCACCTTCATCGACACCCCGGGCCACGCGGCGTTCACGTCGATGCGCGCCCGCGGCGCCAAGGTCACCGACATCGTGGTGATCGTGGTGGCGGCCGATGACGGCGTCATGCCCCAGACGATCGAGGCCATTCAGCACGCCAAGGCGGCCGGCGTCCCGATGATCATCGCGGTCAACAAGATCGACAAGCCGGATGCCAAGCCGGAGCGGGTCCGCACCGAGCTGCTCCAGCACGACATCCAGGTCGAGTCGATGGGCGGTGAGACCCTCGAATTCGAGGTCTCGGCCAAGACCGGCGACGGTCTGCCGGAGCTTCTGGAGGGTATCCAGATCCAGGCCGAGATCATGAACCTGCGCGCCAACGAGAAGCGCGACGGTGAGGGTACGGTCATCGAGGCACAGCTCGATCGCGGGCGTGGTCCCGTGGCGACGGTCCTGGTCCAGCGCGGAACCCTGTTCACCGGCGACATCGTCGTGGCAGGCGCCGAGTGGGGCCGCGTCCGCGCCCTGATCGACGACCTCGGCGACAACGTGCAGTACGCCGGGCCTTCGGTTCCGGTGGAGGTGCTGGGCTTCAACGGCACGCCCGATGCCGGCGACCGGGTGACGGTGGTCCCGAGCGAGGCGCGTGCCCGTGAGGTCACCGAGTACCGCGCCCGTCAGAAGCGCGAGCGTCAGAATGCGCGTACCGGCGGTGCCAACCGCTCGCTGGTCGACATGATGCGCGACCTCAAGGAAGGCGCCGGCCGCAAGGAACTCCCGGTCGTCATCAAGGGCGACATGCAGGGCTCCGTGGAGGCGATCTCGGGTGCCCTGGAGAAGCTCGGCAACGACGAGGTCGCGGCCCGAATCCTTCTGGCGGGCGTCGGCGGCATCACCGAGTCGGACATCACCTTGGCGCAGGCCTCCAAGGCGGTGATCATCGGCTTCAACGTGCGTGCCCTCAAGGAGGCCCGCGAGGCCGCCGAGCGCGCCGGCATCGAGATTCGCTACTACAACATCATCTACGACCTCGTGGACGACATCAAAGCCACGCTGTCGGGCATGCTGCCGCCGACCCTGCGGGAGGAGCGCCTCGGCGAGGCGACCATCCAGGAGGTCTTCGAGGTCTCGAAGGTGGGCAAGGTCGCGGGTTGCCGCGTTCAGGACGGCATCGTGGAGCGCGGCGCCTATGTCCGCCTGATCCGCGACAGCGTGGTGATCCACGAGGGCAAGCTGAAGACGCTCAAGCGCTTCAAGGACGACGCGAAGGAAGTCACTTCCGGCCAGGATTGCGGCATGGCCTTCGAGAACTTCGAGAACATGCGCGCGGGTGACACGATCGAGTGCTACCGGGTCGAGGAGATCCGCCGCACCCTCTAAGGCTCCGGACCCGTCCGGACAGGGCGGTCGCGGCACCTGCCGCGGCCGTCTTTTCTTTTTTCAGGACGTGAGCCGGCCACCTGCGGGGCGCCGGCCCGAGACAGAATGGCCCAGAAACCGACTACCACCGGCCCCTCGCAGCGCCAGCAGCGCGTGGCCGAACTCATCCGCCATGCGCTCGCAGAGGTGCTCCAGCGCGGCGACATCCAGGACCCTGTGCTCGGTACGCATGTCGTGACCGTGCCGGAGGTGCGGATGTCACCCGACCTGAAGCTCGCGACCGCCTACGTGATGCCGCTCGGCGGCCTCGACGAAGCGCCGGTGATCGCTGCCCTGGAACGGC
Organism: Methylobacterium sp. GC_Met_2; assembly: GCF_026540795.1. Taxonomy (NCBI): domain Bacteria; kingdom Pseudomonadati; phylum Pseudomonadota; class Alphaproteobacteria; order Hyphomicrobiales; family Methylobacteriaceae; genus Methylobacterium; species Methylobacterium sp. GC_Met_2. The sequence continues at coordinate 37,805 of NZ_JALNUM010000042.1, read as the reverse complement.
ACCGGAAGGTGCTGCGCCAGGAGGTGGCACGGCGGGTGAACCTGAAATTCGCGCCGGAGCTGCGTTTCCGTCGCGACGAGACCTTCGACGAGGCGGCGCGGATCGACCGGCTGCTGCGGGACGAGCGCGTGCAGCGCGACCTCGATCACGGCCAGGACGGCGACGAGCAGGACGGCGGCGAACCGGAGACCGGGCCGGGGCATTGACCCCGAAAACCGAACGAGAATGGGACGGGGCACGACCCCGGGGGACGCGAGGACATGACGGTTTCCATCGAAGATCATCCGCTGGGCGAGCGCCCGGCCGGCGGCTCGGCCGGCGAGCGCCGGCCCCCGGAGGGCCGTCGCCCGCAGCGTGGACCACGCCCCGACCGCCCCAAGCGCCAGGACGTGTCGGGCTGGGTGATCCTCGACAAGCATGTCGGCATGACCTCGACCCACGCAGTCGCGGTGGTGAAGCGTGCCTTCAACGCCAAGAAGGCCGGCCATGCCGGCACCCTCGATCCGCTGGCTTCCGGCATCCTGCCGATCGCGCTCGGCGAGGCGACCAAGACTGTTCCCTTCGTGATGGACGGCCGCAAGGCCTACCGGTTCACGGTTCAGTGGGGCGTCGAGACCGACACGGACGACGCCGAGGGCCGTCCCGTCGCGACCAGCGAAGCCCGGCCGGATCGCGCCGCGGTCGAGGCCGCGCTGCCGGCCTTCGTGGGCGCCATCGAGCAGGTGCCGCCGCGTTACTCTGCGATCAAGATCCAGGGCGAGCGCGCCTACGATCTCGCCCGGGAGGGTGAGATCGTGGAACTCGTCGCCCGTCCCGTGCAGATCGACCGACTCGCTGTGATCGAACATGACGGAGAGCGGACCGTGATCGAGGCGGAGTGCGGCAAGGGCACCTATGTCCGCGCGCTCGCCCGGGATCTCGGTCGGATGCTCGGTTGCTACGGTCACGTGGCGGCCCTGCGCCGGACCCGTGTGGGACCGTTTTCCGAAGCCGAGTCCTGCCCGGTCGCCACCCTCTCGGAGGGCACCCCCGAGGCGGCACTCGCCTATCTGCGCCCGGTGGAGACGGCGCTCGACGCGATCCCGGAGGTCGCTGTGTCCCGGGATCTCGGCCTGCGCCTGATGCGTGGCCAGCCGGTGATCCTGCGCGGCCGGGATGCCCCCGTGGAGGGCAAGGCCTTCGCCACCTGTGCCGGCATCCTGGTCGCCGTCGGCGACGTCGAGCGCGGCGAGCTGGTGCCGCATCGGGTGTTCCACCTCGGCGGAACGGCGCCCGGCCGCGGGGTGTAACGCTGCCGCCGCGCCCCCGATCGAGCGGCAGCGATTCCCCTTACCCCCGCCGGGAGGGGGGATGTCGCACCGCACATTGGTCCGGCTGCGATCCGAGCTGCCCGTAGGCACCTCAGTCTAGGTGAGGCTCGTGCGCGCAGGCGGAACGAACCTCAGCCGTAAGACTTGGGCCCCGGCAGGTGATTCGGGGGAATGATGGGCGAGCTGGTGTGCGACGTCGCGGTGATCGGCGCCGGAACAGCCGGGCTGGCCGCCTATCGCGCCGCCACCGAAGCCGGCGCCCACGCCGTCCTGATCGAGCGCGGCCCCGGCGGCACGACCTGCGCGCGGGTCGGTTGCATGCCCTCCAAACTGCTGATCGCCGCCGCGACTGCCGCCCATGCGGCGCGCAACACCGATCTGTTCGGAATTCGTGTGCGGGAGGTCGCCGTGGACGGACCCGCCGTGCTGGCGCGCCTCCGCGCCGAGCGCGACCGCTTCGTCGGCAGCGTCCTCGAGGGTCAGGACGACTTGCCGGAAGACGCGCGCATTCGCGGCAGCGCCCGCTTCGTGGACGCCCGGACGCTCGCAGTCGGAGAGGGCCTGCGGATCCGGTTCCGGGCCGCCATCATCGCCACGGGATCGAGCCCGATCGTGCCGGGGCCCCTGCGCGGCCTCGGCGATCGCCTCCTCACCACCGATACCTTGTTCGAGATGCCCGATCTGCCGGACTCGCTGGCCATCCTGGGGGCCGGCGCGGTCGGGATCGAGATCGCTCAGGCGATGGCCCGGCTCGGTGTCGCCGTCACGGTGATCGACGCGGGCGATACCATCGCGGGTCTGAGCGAGCCGCATCTCACCCGCCAAGCGGCCGGGATCTTCGGCGCCGAGATGAACTTGAATCTCGGCGCCACGCTGGTGAGCGCGGAGCCAGAGGGCGACGGGGTCCGCCTCGACTGGACCGATCGCCAGGGACACGGGCAGGTGACGCGGGCCGCGATGGTGCTGGCCGCCGCCGGCCGCGCGCCGAACCTGGACGATCTCGATCTCCCCGCGGCTGGCCTGCGCCTCGGCGCGGACGGCGTCCCGAACTTTGACCATAGCACCCAGGTTTGCACCGGAGCGCCGATCCTGATCGCAGGTGATGCCGATGCCTGGCGGCCGGTGCTCCACGAGGCGAGCCGCCAGGGCAGGATCGCCGGCACCAACGCCGCGGCCCTGGCGGCCGGGCGGCCGGTCCAGGCGGTGGCGCCCTGGACGCGCCTCGCCATGGTGTTCACCCATCCGCAGGCCGCCGCCATCGGTGCCCCCTACGATCCGGGTGCTGACAACTGCGTGATCGGCGCGATGGATTTCTCCGATCAGGGCCGCACCCGCGTTGAAGGACACAACCAGGGCGGCCTCCGGTTCTGGGCCGATCGGGACGGACGATTGCTCGGTGGCGAGATGCTTGGCCCCGCCGTGGAGCACCTCGCCCACCTTCTCACCTACGCGGTCGCGGACGGGCTCACGGCCCAGGATGTGATCGAGCGGCCGATCTACCATCCCACAGTTGAAGAAGCACTGACGACCGCTCTGACCGACATGACACGAACGAAAAACCAGTGTTGATCGTGTCGCGATCCCGAGCATTGCGCTCGACCGATCTCACCGCCATACCCGTTCGATGAGCTGATTGGGTTCCTGATGCCGCCGAGTCCGGCCGACGACAGCACGATTGACCTCGATGTGCTCGCGCCCGACGCGATCGACCGCCTGGATCAGGGGGTGATCGGTCTGGACGCCGCCGGCGCGGTTGTGGCCTTCAGCGAGGGCGCGAGTGTGCTTTCGGGCTTCGCGCGCGAGGCCGTGCTCGGACGCGACTATTTTCGCGACGTGATGCCCGGGGCCAACGTCCCGAATTTCCGGGGGCGCTTCCTCGCTGGTGCACGCCGCGGCGCCCTGGACGAGCGCTTCGACTACGTGTTCGGCCGGGTGCCGCAGCCGCTGCGGGCCCGGATCCACATGCGCCACGGGATTATGGCGGGCGGTCCGCCGGTGACATGGCTGACGATCGATCCGATCGAGAGCTTGGGGGCCGGCCAGTCCCGGGAAGCCGTCCTGGCGGCGATCGGGCGTCGGGTCCGGGCCGAGCCGGTGGATGCCAGCCTGTGCGAGCGCGAGCCGATCCATATCCCGGGCTCGATCCAGCCCAACGCCGTGATGCTGGCGGCCGATGTCAGCACGCTGATCGTGCTCGCCTACTCGGCCAACATCGATGAGATCGTCGATCCGATCGTTCCGCCCCTGGCGGGGCGCCCCCTCGGGGAGATCCTGCCCGCACCCTTCGTCGAGACCGTCCGGCGTCGGCTGGCGGACCAGACACTCGATGACGGCCGCTCGGTCCGCGCCCGGCTCCCCCTGCCGGGCCGCGACGCGACCTATTATGCGGTCGCCCACGCCCATGCCGGACGCGTGATCGTCGAGCTGGAGCTGGAGCCGGACTCGGCCGCCGATTTCGCCACCGCCAGCCAGGTCGATACGGAACTCGCCGTCGGACGCCTGCGCACGGCCGAGACCCTGACGGATGCCGCCCGGATCGCCGCCCTGGAGATCCGGGCGCTCACCGGCTTCGAGGCGGTGCTGGTCTATCGGTTCGACGTGGATTGGAACGGCGAGGCGGTGGCCGAGGACAAGACGCGCGACTGGTCGCGCAGCCTGCTCGGCCTGCGCTTCCCCGCCTCCGACATCCCCGCCCAGGCCCGCGCACTCTACACCAAGGCCAAGAGCCGCTTCGTGATCGACCGCGACAGCGTGCCGGTGGGGCTTGTCTCGGCCGCGGGCGCCGGCAATGGCCCGATCGACCTGACCTTCGCCCAGCACCGGACGCTGTCGCCGATCCACCTGGAGTATCAGCGCAACCTCGGCGTGAACGGCTCCATGTCGATCTCCATCATGGTCGACGACCGGCTCTGGGGCCTGATGATCGGGCATCATCGCCGCCCGCACTACGTCACGCCAGAGACCCGCTCGGCCGCCACCGTGCTGACCGATGCCTTTGCTATGCGGGTGCAGGAGATCGAGTCGCGCCGCCTCTGGGCCGAGCGGCAGGCGCATCTCGATGTCGAGGGCCGCCTTGTGCGCCGCTTGACCCGCTCCGACGACTTCGTGAGCGCCCTGACCGATGGTGGGACTACGCTGCTCGATCTGTTCAGCGCCACGGGCGCCGGCATCGTCTCGGGCGGGCGGGTCACGCTGATCGGCCGCACGCCCCCGGCGGATCGGGTCACGGCGATCGCGGACTGGCTGCAGACACAGGTGCCGGCGGGCGAGTTCAGCTACAGCAGCAGCAGCTTCACCGCCGACTATCCGGACGCGGCGCCGCATCGGGAGATCGCCAGCGGGCTGCTCGCGAGCTTCGTGGATCAGTCGCGCGAGAACCTGCTCTTCTGGTTCCGCCCCGAGGTGCCCAGCACGGTCACGTGGGGCGGCGATCCGCGCAAGCCGGTACTGGCCGGCAGCGGTCCGGTGGCGGTGCTGCCGCGGCGCTCGTTCGAGCGCTGGGTCGAGGAGCGGACCGGCTTCGCGGCCCCCTGGGCCGAGTGGCAGATCCAGCTCGCCGGATCCCTCGCGGAGGCGGTGGAGGGCGTGGTTCTGCGCCAGCGCCGCAAGATCGACGAGCTGACCGGCCTGCTCGCCGAGAAGGAGCGGTTACTGGAGCAGAAGGATCTGCTCACCCGGGAGATCGACCACCGGGTCAAGAACTCCCTGCAGATCGTCTCGGCCTTCCTGCAGATGCAGCGTCGCCAGATCTCCGATGGTGAGGCCCGTCAAGCCTTCGCCGACACCTCGGCCCGGGTGATGAGCGTCGCCCGGGTGCACGATAGCCTGTACCAAGCCGAGCGCGTGGACGAGGTCGATCTCGGCCAGACCCTCGAGAGCCTGTGCAACGACCTCGCGGAACTCGCGGGCGAGGGCCATGCGGTCGATCTCACCGCCGAGCCGGGCCTGATGGTGCCCTACCGCAAGGCGGTGGCGCTCTCGCTCATCGCCACGGAACTCGTGACCAATGCCTTCAAGTACGCGGCGAAGCCAGCCGGCGGCGGTCGCGTCGAGGTCAGCGTCTCGGCCTCCGGCCCCGGCGAGGTGCGGCTGCGCGTCTGCGATGATGGCGCCGGCCTGCCCGATGACTGGACCAACGCCAAGGCCCGCGGCAAGGGTTCAGGGCTCGGCATGAAGCTGATCCGGGCGATGCTCGAACAGATCAACGCCCGGCTCGACGTCGCCAACAATCCCGGCGCCTGCTTCACGATCACCGCGTGAGCCCCGCCAACCCGATCCGGCGCGACGGCCTGCACGCGCGTCTCCGTGCGGCCACCGACCCGGCCCACCGGGCGTTGGAAGCCGGCCTCGATTGGCAGGCGCGGGTCGCAACGCTTGCGGGCTATCGCGACCTGCTGGCCCGGCTTCACGGCTTCCACGCCACCTGGGAGCACGCGATCGGCGCGCAGCTCGCCGACGAGCCGTTCCTGGCGCCCCGGCGGCGCCTGGCGCTCCTGGCGGCCGATCTCAACCATCTCGGCCTCCCCCCTGCGGCGGTCGCGGCGCTGCCACGGCCGGGTTCTGTCCCGCTCCTTGGTCCCGCTGCGGCGACCGGGGCGCTCTACGTGCTGGAGGGCTCGACCTTGGGCGGCCAGCTGATCGGCCGGCACATCGCGGGCCTGCACGGCCTCAGCGAGAGGGGGCTCACTTATTACCGCGCCCACGGTCCGCGCAACGGGGCGATGTGGTCCGCTTTCCGGACGCGGCTGGACGCATTCGGCGATGATGCGGAGGCGGAGGCGACGCTGACCGGTGCAGCGGTGGCGACCTTCGCGGCGATGCGGATATGGCTCTGCGCGCCGCACGGGGTGCCGGCCGCAGGCTGACCCCGCCAGATCATCGGCCTACCAACGCGTCCCGCTCCGCCTTCAGGTGGTCGATCAGCCGCTCGGCGAGGCGGCTCGTCGGCCGACCGGCCGGGCGCAGCAGCAAAGTTTCGATCTGCAAAGCGGGCCGGAATGGCCGCAGCACGATCGGCAGGCCGCTCAGTTCCCGTGCCGGCAAAGGATCGACGATCGCGATGCCCAGTCCCTGCGCGACGAGCCCGCAACGCGCGGCGGTGTATTCGGCCATCAGGGCGAAGTGCGGCGTCACGCCCGCGGCCGCGAAAACCGCCTCCACGGCCGGCTGCACGGATCCGGATCCGCCAGCAATCAACGGCAGCCCGGCGAGATCCGTGACGGTCACGACGCGCCTGGCCGCGAGGGCGTGCCGCCGCGGCAGCGCGCAGACAGCCGCCAGGTTGAGGAACGGTTCCGCCTCCACCGCCGCGTAGCCCGATCGGGGCCGTGCGAGGCCGAGGTCGCACTGGCCCGACGCCGCCCAGGACCAGATCGTATCGGGGCTCGGCACATGAACCGAAACCCGCAGGCCCGGACTTTCCGCGTCGAGCCGCCGGAGCGCCCGGGGCAGGAGCCGTGAGGCCAGGGAAGGTTGGCAGGCGATCCGCAGCGAGCCGGTTCCGCGCTCCCGGATCCGCCGGGCGGCGTGGTCCAGGTGGTCCAGACCCGCGAAGGTCTGCACAACCTCATGGGCGAAGGCCTCGCCCTCCTGGGTCGGGATCGCGCTGCCGTGGCCGCGGACGAAGAGCGGGAAGCCGAGATCCGCTTCCAGCTGAGCGATGGCGCGGCTCACATGGGGCTGACCGATCCCCAGGGCCTGCGCGGCCCGGGTCATGCCACCGTGGCGGATAACGGCACGGAACAGGTCGAGATGGGCCGGATTGATCATGCCGATCCTGCATCGACTCGCAGCGTCCGGACATTTGACGGCATGGGCCGATGCGGCTGTCAATGGCGGCCCGATCCAACCCGTGAAGGTTCGTCGATGCTCGCCCTTGCCCTTTCCGCCCTGCTCGCCGTCCTGGCGGGCGCCGGTCTCGTCGTGCAGCAGATCCTGAACGCGAACCTGCGCACCGGGCTCGCATCGGCATCCTGGGCTGGGGTGGCCAGCTATACGGTTGGCCTCGCCTGCATGGCGCTTCTGGCCGCGGTCCTGCGCGATCCCCTGCCGGCCGCGAGCATAGCGGGCCGCATCCCCTGGTGGACCTGGAGCGGTGGGCTGTTCGGCGCGCTCTTCATCGGACTCGCCATCGTACTGGTCCCGAAGCTCGGCGCTGCGACCTTCTTCGCCCTGCTGGTAACGGGCCAGATGCTCGCCTCGGTGCTGTTCGACCAAATCGGCCTGCTCGGCCTCGCGCAGCGGCCCATCGACCTGCCGCGCCTCCTCGGGGTCGGGCTCCTGATCGGCGGCGTCGTGCTGATCCGCCGGTAGGGACCTTACGGCGTTTCGGCCAGCAGCCCGTCCACAAAGGTCGCAAGACCGGTCCGGCGGGCGCGCTTCAGCCGCTCGGCCGCCAGGATCCCCTGGAGGGCCCGGAAGGCGTTCTGCAGGTCGTCGTTGACGATGACGTAATCGTACTCGACCCAGCGCTGGATCTCGGTCCGGGCGTTGGCGAGGCGCTTCTCGATCGTCTCGGCCGAATCCTCCGCCCGGCGCTCGAGGCGCTGGCGCAGCTCCGCCAGGCTGGGCGGCAGGATAAAGACCGTCACCACGTCCTGGGCGAGCTTGGCCCGCACCTGCCGCGTGCCCTGGTAGTCGATGTCGAAGATCATGTCCCGGCCGGCGCCCAGCACCTTCTCCACCGGGCGGCGGGGCGTCCCGTAGAAATTGCCGTGGACCTCGGCCCATTCGAGCAGGTCGTCGCGGGCGCGCAGGTCTTCGAAGGCCTCGCGTTCGATGAAGTGGTAGTGCTGGCCATCGATCTCGGAGGGGCGCCGGGCCCGGGTGGTCACCGAGATCGACAGGTCGAGTGCCCAGGCGGGGTCCTGCGCCACCGCCCGCGTGAGCGTGGTCTTGCCTGCCCCGGAGGGCGAGGACAGGATCAGGATCAGCCCGCGCCGGGCGATGGTTTCGGAGACGGTTCCGGCCGGCTCGGTCATCGGCGTGGCTCTGCGGTGTTGCGCATCCGTACCCTCACGTCACTCGATGTTCTGGACCTGCTCGCGGAACTGCTCGACCACGGCCTTCAGGTCGAGCCCGATCCGCGACAGGCCGATGTCGTTGGCCTTGGCGCACAGGGTGTTGGCTTCCCGGCCGAATTCCTGCGCCAGAAAATCCAGGCGTCGGCCGACCGCGCCGCCGGTCGCCAAAAGCTCGCGGGCGCTCACGAGATGGGCCCGGAGCCGGTCGAGCTCCTCGCGCACATCCGCCTTTCCGGCGAGCAGCATCGCCTCTTGATGAAGCCGGTCCGAATCGAGGCCGGTGCCGCCGAGCGCCGCGACGGCCGCTTCCAGCCGGGCGCGCACCGCTTCGGGCTGCCGGGCGGGACTGTCCTCGGCGGCCTGGGTCAGCGCGGTGATCCGGTCGATTTGGGCGGTGACGACCTGTTGCAACTGGCGCCCTTCGGAGCCGCGCGCCGCAATAAGATCCGCCACCAGCCGGACCGCCCCTTCGGTCAGATCCCGGGTGAGGGCGTCGCTGTCGGCCGTCTCGTCCTCGACCTCGACGACGCCGCGCAGGCCGAGCAGCCCGTCCATCGTGGCGGGGGCCATGCCGTCGGGGACCGGCACCCGCGCCACCGCCTGCGCGAGGCCCGCCAGCAGCGCCTCATTGATCCGCACGCGCGCGGCCGTCTCCGGCTTGGTCAAGGTAAGGGTCAGCTGGCACTGGCCGCGGGCGAGCGCCTTCTGGAGCGCGGCGCGGGCGGCCTCGCCCGGCCCGTCCTGGCCGGCCGGTACCCGGACGCGCACCTCAAGGCTGCGCCCGTTGACGCTGCGGACTTCCCAGACCCAGTGCACCGGCCCGGTGGTGCCCGCCGCCCGGGCAAAGCCGGTCATGCTCGCGATCTGGGCCAAGGCGAACCCCGTTGCGGTGAAGATCGGCGCCTGTAGCACGGATCGTCCCACCGGGAAGAGGCGCCGGCGGGGTTCTTCCGGGGTAACCGACCCTGAAAGCAAAGGAGCGTGGTCGGATCCTGCTCAGCGCTGCGGATCGGGCCCCGGCGGGTATTCTTCGCCCCTCAGCGTCGGCCCTTGGGCGCGGGCGTCGGCGCTGCGAGCGCCGGCACGGACTTCGGCGAGCCCAGATCGTAGCTGCGGTTCTTCAGCGGATCCAGCCGCGTCCCCTCGGAGGCGTCGAAGGCCCGGCTGCCCGGCGTGCCGGTTTCGAGGAAGGCCGCGTTCGTGCTCCCCCCGTTGTCACCGGGCGCATAGGCCGAGGCCCGGCCCGGCGTCCCCGGATCGGGGCCCGGCTCGACCTTGTCGACGGCGTCCGGCGGCGCCTGCCGGCTCTTCTCGACTGCCCGCCAGCGGGCGACGTTGCGCTGATGCGCCTCCAGCGAATCGGCGAAGGCGTGGCCGCCGGTGCCGTCCGCCACGAAGAAGAGATCCTTGGTGCGGGACGGGTTGGCCACCGCCTCCAGGGCGGCTTTGCCGGGATTGGCGATCGGGCCCGGCGGCAGGCCCTCGATCACGTAGGTGTTGTAGGGGGTCGGCCGGTCGATCTCGGAGCGCATGATTCCGCGCCCGAGGGTGCCGCGCCCGCCCACGAGGCCGTAGACGATCGTCGGGTCCGATTGCAGCTTCATCCGCTTGTTCAGGCGGTTGATGAACACGCCCGCCACCCGCGGCCGCTCGTCGGCCCGGCCGGTCTCCTTCTCGACGATGGAGGCGAGGGTGACCATCTCGGCCGGTGTCCGCACCGGCACGTCGGCGCTGCGGCGCAGCCAGATCTGGTTCAGCACCTCGCGCTGCTTCGTCTTCATCAGATCGACGATCTTCTGGCGCGTCGCGCCGCGCTCGAACTTGTAGGTGTCGGGCAGGAGCGAGCCCTCCGGCGGGATCTCGTTGATCTCCCCGGTGAGCACGTCGTTCTCGTTGAGCCGCGTGACGATCTGCTCGGAGGTCAGGCCCTCCGGGAAGGTGATGGCGTGCTGGACCTGCCGGCCGGTGGCGATCGTGTCGAGCGCGTCGGCGATGCTGGCATGGGCCTTGAACATGTATTCGCCGGCCCGGAGCGCGGGGCGTCCGCCGAAGCGGGCGGCGAACTCGAACAGGCCGGTATGGTCGATCACGCCCTCGCGCTTCAAGGCGTCGGCGATCTCGCCGGTGCCGCTGGGCGGAATCACCACGACCTTGTCGCCCGCAAGCGGCCCCGCCTCGCGCACCTGCCGCTGAAACAGCGTGATGCCGATCATCGCCGCGATGGCGATGACCACCGCGAAGGTCAGCGCGCCGCTGATGACGCCGACGAAGCTGCTGCGCTCACGCTCGGGGCGCTCCGGGGGCGGCGGGGCGACGGTCGGCTTGATCGCCTCGCTGGGCGAGCGCGGCGAGAGCCGCTGCGGCAGGGCAGGCTCGTCCGTCGGATCCCGCACGATGCGTTCGGGCGCGGACGTCTTTGAGCGGCGGAAGAACATCGGGATCCTGTCTGGGTCCGCGCGACCCGTCACGCGTCGCGGGCCGGGATCGGCTGCCCGCAACCGGGTGCGCACGTCGAGGTTTGAGACCCTAGTCGGGTTTGTGGCGAAAATGCCGTTCCGCGGCATCCAAGGGCCGGATCGCCGCCATCGGACCGGGCCGTCAGCCGGGCGGTTGGCAGGTCGCGCACAGGAAGGTCGAGCGGTTGGCCTGCACGATGCGGGTGATGGCGCCGCCGCAGCCGGGCCGGGTGCAGGCGAGGCCGACCCTGTCGTAGACCCGGAAGGCATGCTGGAAGGCGCCCGAACTGCCGTCGGTGTGGGCGTAGTCGCGCAGCGTCGAGCCGCCGGCCTTCACGGCCGCCTCCAGCACCTGCACGATCGCCTTGGCCAGGGCATTGGCCTTGGGTGTCGGCCGCCCGTCGGGCCGGGCGAGGGTTCCGGCCGGAGCCTCGGGATGCAGGCGCGCCCGGTGCAGGGCCTCGCAGACGTAGATGTTGCCGAGCCCCGCGATCAGGCGCTGGTCGAGCAAGGCGGCCTTCAGCGGCGTGATCTTGTGGCGGAAGAGCCCCGCGATCACCGCGCCGGTGAGCCCGTCGAGGGGCTCGACGCCCATCCGGGCGAAGTGGCGGCAGGTTTCGAGATCGCGGCTCGGGACGATGTCCATGAACCCGAAGCGGCGCGCGTCGTTGTAGGTGACGGTGGCGCCGGTGCTCATGGCCATCACCACGTGGTCGTGCTTGGGCGTGCCCTGTGCCCCCTCCAGGTAGAAATCCCCCGGTGAGAGGTTGCTGCCATCGGGCAGGGCCACATCGAACCGGCCGCTCATGCCGAGATGCATGATCAGCGTCTCACCGGAATCGAGGCTGGCGGCGAGGTACTTCGCCCGGCGCGCGAGGCCCGTCACGGTGCGGCCCTCCAGCCGGGCGGCGAAGCGCTCGGGGAAGGGGAAGCGCAGGTTGGGCCGGCGCAGGGTGACGCGGCTGAACCGGGCCCCGACCATGGCGGGCTCCAGCCCCCGCCGCACCATCTCGACCTCGGGAAGCTCCGGCATCTCACTCGCGGCTCGCGGCGCCTCGTGCGCCAGCGTTCGGATATCGGCGGGATCGGCCCATGCCGCAACGGCTCAGGCCCGCGCGGTTTGCCGCTCCTCAGCGCCGCCGCAACCGAACGTAGAGCGCGCCGCCGCCGCCATGGTGGCGCGCAGCCTCCTCGAAGCCCAGCACGATCCCGCGCAGGTCCGGCCCCCGCAGCCAGTGCGGTACGCTGCGGCGGAGCACGCCGCGCTCGGCGAACGCCTCTCCGTAACTTGAGCCGCCCTTGCCGGTGACGACCAGCACATAGGCATGTCCGGCGGCCCGGGCCCGGAGCAGGAAGCCCGTCAGCGCGGCATGCGCCTCGGCCTGGACCATCCCGTGCAGATCGATTCGCGCGTCGATGGCGAGCCGCCCCCGGCGCAGACCGACCTTCGCGGTTCGCTCCAGCCCGGCACTCGGAACGTGGTTCTGAGGTGGCGCTTGGTAGGGCAGGGCGGTGGCCGGACGCGGTGGCTCCGGGGCCGGTTTGGGCGGCGGCTTCTGGGCGCGCGGCTTTTTTGCGATCGGTGGCGCGGTCGGCTTCAGGATCGGCGCCGTCAGCGGCGGCATCGTGGCGGTCGGAGGCACCGGAGCGGGGACCGCCTCGGGAATCGGCGTGGCCCGGCCCGGCAGCGGCGTCACCAACTTGGCGATCGCATCCCAGAGCCGGGTCTCCCCGGCGCTGAGGCGGCGCCCGCGGAGGGGCGGCCTCATCGGGGGGTCCCGCCCGGCATGGCCTTCGGCAGAAGCACCACGAAGCCGATCGCGTCGCGCAGGTTCCCGGCCGCGATGCCGGCCTGCGCGCCGGTCCCGACGAACAGATCGCCCCGGGCCGGGCCGACGATCGCCGAGCCCGTGTCGCCAGCGATCACGAGGCGCCCGGCTTCGCCCGGCCCCGCACCCGGAAGCGGCCCCGCGAGCCAGAACGGCAGCCCGTAGCGCCACAGAGACGCGTCCACCGCGAGGCTGCGGCCGGGGCTGAGCGGCACGTTCGCGGCCCCCGGCGGCCCGAGGGCCGGATCCTCGATCGGGGCGAGGCGGAAGAAGATGTAGGAGGCGTTTGCCCGGATCAGGCGCCTGGCGATGTCGGGGTGGTCGCGCAGCCAGCCGGTCCAGCGGGCCAGCGTCAGGCCTTCCAGGGGCAGGTGCCCCTCCTGCACGATCAGCTTGGCCACCGCGGTGTAGGGCCGCCCGTTGCGCCCGTCGTACAGCACCCGCACCGCGCGCCCGTCGGGAAGACGCACGCGCCCGGACCCCTGGACCTGAAGAACCAGCAGATCGACCGCGTCGCGCAGCCACAGGATCGGCCGCGTCTGCGCGCCGAGGGCTCCGTCCTCGATGGCGGCGCGGTCGGGGTAGGGGCCGAACCCGTCGGCTGTGGCGCGGGCGGCGCGCAGGGACGGATCGAGGCCGGGCCGGGTCTCGCCGGGGCCGAGGGACACCAGATCGTCGGGACGGGCGAGGACCGGCGTCGGAAAGTCCGGTCCCGGATCGCGGGAGCCCACCAGTTCGGGTTCGAAATAGCCGGTGAGGAAGCCGATCTGGCCGGCACCCGCACGGTCGATGCGGAAGGCGTCGAAGCGATCGCGGAAGAACGCGGCCGCATCCGGAACATCGCCTCTCGCCGCCGCGCAGGCTTCGGCGAATGCAACGGCGTCACCGGCGACCCCGGCGGGCTGCGGCAGAGCTGGCGCCGGGGCGGCGCAGACCCGGCGGAACGCGTCCAGGGCTGCGGCAACGCCCGGTCCGGGAAAACCCGGCAGAGCCTCCATGGAGATCGGCGTCAGGGTGGCGCCGCCGACCATGGCCGGCGCGGCGGCCGATACCCCGGTCGGAGCCATCGCCAGAAGGGCAGCCGTGACGGCTCCGGGCCAGGTCCGCGGGATCGTCACGGTGCAGCTATCGAGCGGTCAGGCGCCGGCCTCGGTGGCCACGAGCTGCCAGTTCGGATCGCGCGAGCCGAGGGTGCGCGCGAAGGTCCAGACATCGGGCACCTCGACCACGGTCTCGGCGCTGCCATCCACCACCTTGCCCTCGGCGTTGCGGGTGGCGGTGATGAGGTTCGACAGGAAGCGTACGGTGATCTGCGCGACACGGTTGCGCACCTCGACCGCCACGATCTCGGCCTTGTCGATCGATACGAACGTGGTCTCCAGGGTCTGACGGTTGCGCTCGCGCTCCGCGATCGCCCGCTCGAACGCCTCGCCGACCTCCTTGGACAGGAGCCCGCGCAGGGTCTTCCGGTCGCCCTTGGCGAAGGCGATCATGATCGCTTCGTAGGCCGACTTGGAGCCTTCCAGGAACGCGCGCGGATCGAAGCCCGGCTCGGCCTGGGCGCAGGCTTCCAGGCCTCGGGCGACCTCGGAGCCTGGCTCGGCGATCCCGCGCCAGTCGCGCGACGCCGGGGCGGTGGGCGGGGTCGGGGGCGCCCGGTCGGCGCCCGGCAGGCGCACGACGTTGTCGCCCTCGCTGCGCGCCTGCGGCTCGGTGCGGCTGCGGTCGACCGGCTTGAACGGCGAGCGTTCTGCGCCGGTCTTCTGGCCCAGCACCGAGCGCAGACGCCAGATCACGAAGACCGCAAGCGCGAGAAAGATGATCGTCGTAACGTCGAAACTGTCCTGCATCACCGATCCGATGGTGGCCGCGGCGCGACCCTGGGCCCCTTGCTCAGGTCGCGCGCACTGCGACGCCGGCAAAGCGCGCATAATCCTGGCGACTCATATCTGACCAACGCGCCGGGAGCGAGCCGGTTATACCCGCGCATCCCGAACCCGCGATCAGGTTCCGATATGGGTCACGGCGCCCGCCGCTGCCAGCGCCCCGCCAGCTCGCGCGACCAGCTCGCTTGTCCAGGCCCGGCGCCCGTGTTAGCGGCCCTGCCGTTCGGGGCAGTTCCGCGGCGCGATCCAGCGGCACCCGCTGAGACAACCCGCGCTGGCTCCGCCGGCCGATCGAGAGGGAAAATCCGCATGGCCGATTCACCGGCAGCGAACGGCAACGGCGGCGGCATGCCGCAGGGCGATATGCCGATGATCAACGCCCTGGCGCAGTACACGAAGGATCTCTCCTTCGAGAATCCGAACGCGCCGCGCTCCCTGCAGCCCAAGGAGGGCCAGGGGCCGCAGATCAACATTCAGGTCAACGTCAACGCGTCGCAGCTTTCGGAGACCGACTTCGAGGTCGAGCTCAAGCTCGACGGCGACGCCAAGATCCAGAGCGAGGTTCTGTTCGCCTTCGAGGTGACCTATGCGGGCGTGTTCCGCCTGCAGAACATCCCGGCCGACCAGATCCATCCGGCCGTGATGATCGAGTGCCCGCGCCTGCTCTTCCCCTTCGCCCGCCAGATCGTGGCCGAAGCGGTGCGCAACGGCGGCTTCCCGCCGCTCTACATCGATCCGATCGACTTCGTCGGCCTGTACCGGCAGAAGGTCATGGAGCAGCAGGGCGCGCAGGGCCCGCTCGACTCCTGAGCCTCCGACCGGTGTTGTGACCCCCGGTGGCCCTCAGCGGCCACCGGACCCGCGATAGGCCGCGGCCAACGCGCGCAGCGCGTCCGCGGCCGGCCCCCGCAAGGGACGCGCGTGCAGGATGATCCGGGTGAGCGGGCGTTCGGGCAGGCCGAGGCGGTCGCCGCATTCCACCACCCCGGCCGGCGCCGTGCTCGGCGCCAGTGCCGCCACCGCGAGTCCGGCCGCCACGGCGGCGCCGACGAACACCTCCCGCCAGGGCAAGCCGGCTGCGTCGAGGGCCGCCTCGGCCGACATCCGGACATTGCAGGGCCCCGCCAGGGTCGCGAGCGGCAACGGCCGTCCCGTCTCCTGGACGTTGGTCATGATCCCGCTGCCGTCGGAAGCGGCGCCCGGTCTCCGCTTCAACGCGCTCTCCTGGGCCGAAGCGGTCTCCACGTCGGTGGTGCGTGCGGGCCCAGGCGAAGGCCGGGGGCGACACGTCGGGTTTCGCCTTCGGGCCCCGCGATCTCGGCATCGCGCGGGACGCGGATCTGGTGGTGATCCAGATCACTGCCCGTGCGACCCGCACGATCGACCACACGCGTCCCCTCTACGCGGCCATCGCCGGCAATCCCGCGCACAACCCCGGGGTGAGCCCAGGCACGTGTTCGTCAATCTGGTCGAGGTCGCACCGGAAAACTGGTCATTCGGCGACGGACTTATGCAGTACGGGCCGCCCATGTAATGGAGGGCAGGCTTGACCGCACGGGTGCCACGGCTCAGTTCGGGCACCCCTTGCAGTTTCGCCGGTCGGAATGTCTCCCACAACGCATCTTGCCTTCATCAACGTCTTCATCGGCGACATCCAGGGCGGTCTCGGCCCGTTTCTGGGAACCTGGCTGGCCGAGGCGGCGTCATGGAGTCCGGCGCGGGTCGGTTTCGTCATCACGCTGGTCGGGTTCGGGACGCTGTTCCTGAGCGGCCCGTTCGGTGCGCTGGTGGACCGCTTTCCGAAGCCCCGCCTGTTGGTCGCGCTCGCCTGTGGCGGGATCCTGGCCGGCACGCTGCTCCTCCTGCCGGCGCGCAGCTTCGCCGCGGTGCTGTTCGCCCAACTCCTAGCCGCGGCGGGCGGCACGCTGCTGTTGCCGGCAGTCGCCGCCCTGACCCTGGGGATTGTCGGGAAGGACGGCTTTCCCAAGCAGCAGGGGCGCAATCAGGCCTTCAACCATATCGGTATATTGGTCGCGGCCGGCGGCATCAGCCTGGGGACGGGATATTTTGGCCCGGCCATCGCCTTCTGGGTGCTCGGCGCCATGGCGGTGGCGGCGATCGTCGCCAGCCTGACGACGCCAGCCAACGCCTGGAACCGGCGGCGGGCGGTGGGATGGCAGGAGGATGCGGAGGACGAGCCGCAGCGCGGCGGCATCCGGCAGGTCCTGGGCAATCGCCGGCTCCTCGTGCTGACGGTGGCGCTGACGCTGTTCAACCTCGGCAATGGCGGCATGCTCTCGCTGCTGGGCCAGAAGCTCGTGGCCACCGCGGCCGACGCGACCACCTGGACGGCCCGCTATGTGATGGTCGCGCAGCTCGTGATGGTGCCGGTGGCGCTGTTCGCCGGCTCGCTCGCGGATAAGCGCGGGCGGCGCCAGCTTCTGATTGTCGCCTTCGCGGTTCTGCCGGTCCGGGCCGTCATGTCCGGCCTGATCGACGATCCGGTCTGGCTCATCGCCGCCGAGGTTCTGGACGGCGTGGCCTCGGGGATCGTTGGGGTGGCGGTGCCGGTGGTGGTCGCCGACCTGACCTGGGGCTCCGGCCGGACCCAGACGGCTTTGGGCAGCGTCAACGCGGTACAGGGGGTCGGGGGCGCCCTGTCGGGCTGGTACGGCGGCTTGTCCTATAGCCTGTTCGGCTGGACCGGCGCGTTCCTCGCCCTTGGCGTGCCGGCGCTCTTCGCCTTGGGCCTCGTGATCTGGCTTGACGCCACGCCCGAGCCCGGCCGACGCCGCAAGCGGCGGGAGCGGCGCAGCGCGGCGATCCAGGGAGCCTGAGCCCCGGACACAAGCAAGCCCGGCCAGAAGGACCGGGCTTGCTTCAACACCTGTAAGGCCGATCAACCGATATGCGGGCTGCCGGTGGCAGCGGGGAACCGATCGGCCAGGGCGCGGCGGAGCTTTTCCAGGGCCCTGTTCTCGATCTGGCGGACCCGCTCCTTCGAGATGCCAAGGCGCTGCCCGAGGGCTTCGAGCGTCGCCTGATCCTCGGCGAGCCGACGCTCGCGCAGGATGCGCAACTCGCGCTCGGAGAGCACGGTCAGCGCCTGCTGGAGCCAGCTGAGGCGCCGCTCACCGTCGACCGTGGCGCTCACCGTTTCGTCCGGCAAAGCGGCACCATCGACAAGGAAATCCATCCGCTCCGAGGAAGCGTCGCTGTCCTCACCCACGGGGGCGTTGAGCGACATGTCCGGGCCGGACAGACGGGCATCCATCAGGGCGACGTCATCGCGCGAGACGCCGATGGCGGTGGCGATGCGCCGATGGATCTCGTCGCCGACATGCTCCTCGGTCGACTGCATCAGCCGGGCGCGCAGGCGCCGCAGGTTGAAGAACAGAGCCTTCTGAGCCGATGAGGTGCCGCCGCGCACGATCGACCAGTTGCGCAGGATGTAGTCCTGGATCGAGGCGCGGATCCACCACGTCGCGTAAGTGGAGAAGCGGACGTCCCGCTCCGGCTCGAACCGAGCGGCAGCTTCCATCAGACCGACATGGCCTTCCTGGACGAGATCGGCCATCGGCAGGCCGTAGTGACGAAAACGCCCCGCCAGGGCGATGACGAGGCGCATGTGGGCCGAGATCAGGCGGTGAAGGGCACGCTCGTCGCGATTGTCCTTCCAGCTGACGGCAAGACCGCGTTCCTCCTCGCGGGCCAGGAACGGTGCCTCCATCGCAGTCCGGATGAACTGCCTGCGTATCCCTGCGATCTCAGCCATTCCGCCTGCCTCTTGTTGTCGAGTGCTGGTGCGGCGCCGGACCTTCTGGCCGGCGCACAGGCGCAGCCGCAAAGCAACGCCTGGCCATCGACAACGGGAGGCTCAAGGAGAAAGTTCCGCGCCGCTGCCCCGGAATGCGACAGGCGGCCGGGCACGATTTCGTGTTCCGTTAGGATGACATGGGGGGCGGGGATCGCGAGTCCAGCCCCTCAGGTGCAAAAACGTCGCGCCCCGGGCGGACAGGCGATGGGCCCATGAAAAAAACCCGGCCACAAAGGCCGGGTCTGTCGGTGCTGCAGGGAGATGCTTCGCTTAAGCAGCTTCTTCCTGGATGTCGTCGCTCTCGCCCTCGGGCTCCGCCTCAGCCTCGGCCTCGCTCTTGGCCCGACGGGGAGACTTCGCGAGGCTCTGCTCGATGAGCTTCAGAGCCTCGGTCTCGGTGATGCGGTTCACAGAGGATATCTCCCGCACGATCCGGTCGAGGGCCGCTTCGTAGAGCTGACGCTCGGAGTAGGACTGCTCGGGCTGGGCCTCGGAGCGGAAGAGGTCGCGCACCACCTCGGTGACGGCCAGCAGGTCGCCCGAATTGATCTTGGCCTCGTATTCCTGCGCCCGGCGCGACCACATGGTGCGCTTGACCCGGGCGCGGCCGGTCAGCAGGTCGAGGGCCTTCTTCACCAGCTCCGGCTCGGCGAGCTTGCGCATGCCGACACTGTTGGCCTTCGCGGTCGGTACGCGCAGGACCATCTTGTCCTTCTCGAACGAGACGACGAACAGCTCAAGTTTGTAGCCCGCGATTTCCTGCTCCTCGATCGCGGTGATGCGACCGACGCCGTGGGCCGGATACACGACAGACTCGCCGGTCTTGAAACCTTGCCGGCCTGTGGTCGTCGTCTTCTTGGCTGTGGTCATGCGAGAAGGGCCTCCACTGGCGCGCAGCGTCCAGCGCCGCACGAAACCGTGTTCCTCCGGGCGGGACACCCGGTTTGCCTCGCCGCTCCCAAGCCCTTGCCACGCGCAAGGGCCGGGGAATTCCCCGGCGCAGCCACGCAAACGCCTGGACGTTCCGCCGAAACATTTTCGGCGGTCGATCGCGTACCACTCCTAAAAACCCACGAAGATCGAAGGTGTTTCAGCCGGAGGAGGCACGTCAGGCGCGAGCGACGGCAGGCAGATTGTCTACCACAATCTGGCGCGCAGAGCAAAGCATACCGAAAGACGTGCGCGGGCCCATGCACGGCATCCGTGCCCGGCGACACCGCGTTTTACACCGGCTTGGCCGGAGGGAAATGAGCCTGTCGCAGGTCTGGGCTTCGTCAGCTGCAGATCAGGCCGCGCGGGCGACGAGCACAGACGACGTAACGTTGTTCCCAGGTCCGGCCCGGCGGTGCCGGGCCGGCATCAAGGCGTGTGGATCGCCGCGCCCGCTCAGTCGCCCGAGCCGGGGTTGGCCGAGAAGTAGGCCTCAAGCTTTCCGGACTTGCCGTCCCAGTCCTTGGCGTCGGCCGGAGCCTCTTTCTTCTGCGTGATGTTCGGCCAGGTTTTGGCGTAGTCGGCGTTCAACTTCAACCACGTGTCGAGGTTCGACTCGGTGTCGGGCTTGATTGCCTCGGCGGGGCATTCCGGCTCACAGACGCCGCAATCGATGCACTCATCCGGATGGATGACGAGCATGTTCTCGCCTTCATAGAAGCAATCGACCGGACAGACCTCGACACAGTCCGTGTACTTGCACTTGATGCAATTGTCGGTGACGACATAGGTCATCGGATGTCTTCGTCCTCAAACACGACTTGGCCCGGGCGGAGCCTCGGGATGGCCCGCACGCCCGGGTGGCACTGCGAGGGAATGCCGGTGCAGCTCGGCTCTGGGCCGCGCTTCGTAGGCAACGGCCTTAGACTCTGGCTCTCGGGCTGACAAGCGCGCGGGCGCCGCATCCCGACCACGCCCGCGTGCTGTTGCCCGGCCTCATCACCCGCGGGGCTCCGGCGGAGCTGCTGCGTCAGACAGGTCGTCGTAGAGCAGACGCGCCTCCGGAGCCGGTCCTCGCCGCATGCCGAGATCGCGCACCCGCACCGCCAGCGTGGCGTGCGGAGCGGCCACGGTCACCACATCGCCGATGCCGATACCCTTGGCGGGATTCTCGGCACGCACCCCGTTCACCCGCACGAAGCCGCCGGTGGCGAGCTGCGCCGCGAGGGAGCGGGTCCGCGCGAAGCGCGCGAACCACAACCATTTGTCGAGGCGCTGCCGGTCTTCCCGCATGCGCGGGGGTCAGCGCTTCCCGCCGTCGCCGGCTTCGAGCTGCGCCTTGAGCGCCGCCAGCTTGGCGAAGGGCGAATCCGGGTCCGGCGCCCGCTCGCGCCGCGGCGGTCGCGGGTCGGGCCGCGGACCCGCGTTACGCTGCTCTGCCCCACGCTGGTCGTCCCGCCGCTCGGGACGGCTGGTCCCCTCGAAGCGGTCGCGACGGGAGCCACGCTCCCGCCCGGGGCGCGGGCCGCCCTCGCCACCCTCGGCGCGGCGCGGCTCCGACCGGCCACCCTCGGGCCGGCCGCCATCCGGACGGTTTTGGCCCTGGTGCTGGCCCGGCTGGCCGCCGTCCCGGCCTCGACCGGCCCCACGCGGGCGATTCTGCGGGCGCTGATGAGCCGGACGCTGGTGACGCTGGAGGCGCCAGACCTCGATCAGCGGCACCTCCGCGGAGGTCTCACCCTCGGCCCCGTCGGCCTGCGGCGCGGTCTCTGTCTCGGCAGCCGCCTCGACAGGCTCTGCCTCGTTGGCGGGTTCCGGTGCCGTCGCCTCGGCGGCGGCCTCCGGCTCCGCGTCGGGCTCGCCATTCGGCGCACCGTCGGTCTCGGGCTCGGCCGGGACGCCGGCCGTATCGTGTTCCTCAGCCGCGGCCGCATCGACCGCCGGGCCTTCATCGATCTCGGGACTTGCGTCCGTTGCTTCCGAGGTCGTGGAGGCTTCCGCCGGGCTCTCGGCCTCCGTGGCCGCTGCCTCGGCGGCAGGTGCCTCACCGGTGGGCTCGGCCGCCCCATCGGCCTCCGCGGCCGGAGCCTCGTCGCCGGTGATCTCGGCAGCCTCCGCCTGCGCGGTGACCGACTCGTCGGCGGCGGTTTCCGCGGCGGCCGTCGCGGCGGGCGTCGTGGCGGCGGCCGGGACCAGCGGCACGGTGATGGCCGGGCCGGGCCGCGGCTCCACGTTGTAGCCAAGCGATTTCAGGATCGAGGCGAAATCCTCGCCCGAGCAACCGACCAGCGAGGTCATACCGACGGTGGCCACGAACCCGTCGCCGTCGGCCGTGCCGTCCGGCGGGGCGCCCGGCGTGGTGCCGGGCCGGTAGGCGATCGCCGGCCGGATCAGGTCGGCGAGCCGCTCCAGGATATCGACGCGCACGGCACGCTCACCGCTCACCCGGAAGCCGGCCGCGCGGTAGAGCCCCTTGGCGATCTCGCGATCGACCTTGATCGAGGTGCGGCCGGATCCGGCGAGATGTGCGATCTCGTCGAGGCCGCGCTGGTCGAGGCCGCCGTTGCGCAGGGCCCAGAGCTGGGCCGCGAGCGTGCGCGGCGCTGGCTTCAGCAGGGCCGGCAGGAAGATGTGGTAGGCGCCGAAGCGGACGCCGTGGCGGCGCAGGGCCCCGCGACCGTCCTGATCGAGGCTGCGCATCTCGTGCGCCACCTTCGAGCGCTCCAAGACGCCGAGCGCCTCGACCACCTGATAGCCGATTCCCTTGGCGAGACCGGTGAGGTCGGCCGCGGTCTCGATCTCCATCAGCGGACCGAGCAGGCGGACGATATAGGCCTTCAGCCACGCATCGAGGCGCGCCTCGACCTTTTCGCGGTGGGCGCCGGTCAGGCTGTCGTCGGCCAGCAGACGAATCTGCGGGGCGAACAGCTTCTCGCCGGGGTTGAGCTTGGCCACCGGCGCGCCCGTCCAGCGGATCGTACCGTCGTGCGCGAGCACGAGGGTCGAATCGGCCGTTGCCGAGAACCGGTCG
Organism: Methylobacterium sp. GC_Met_2; assembly: GCF_026540795.1. Classification (NCBI taxonomy): domain Bacteria; kingdom Pseudomonadati; phylum Pseudomonadota; class Alphaproteobacteria; order Hyphomicrobiales; family Methylobacteriaceae; genus Methylobacterium; species Methylobacterium sp. GC_Met_2. The sequence continues at coordinate 15,524 of NZ_JALNUM010000042.1, read as the reverse complement.
GCCCGGGCCTCGATCTCCCCGGCGAGCGCCTTCTCGGCGGCGCTCCTCAGAGTCTTGGCCTCGTGACCCTCCGCGGTGGCATCGGGAACGAACAGGAATCCGTGAAGGTGGCCGACATGCTGACCCTCGACGGTGACGTCACCGTCGGCGGTGATCTGGGCTTCGAGCATCGTGTTCTCTCTCAGGCGCCGCATCAGGACGCTTGTGCGCCTGTCCACGAAGCGGCTCGCGAGGCGTTCGTGCAGGGCGTCGGACAGCCTGTCCTCTACCCGACGCGTCTCGCCCTGCCAATGTTCTGGGTCGCGCAGCCAGTCGGGACGGTTTGCCACGAAGGTCCAGGTGCGTCCGTGGGCGATTCGGCGGGACAGGGTATCGATGTCGCCGTCGGTGCGGTCGATCATCGCCACCTGCTCGGCGAACCACGTATCGGGGATGCGCCCCGCCATGCCCTTCATGAGGAATCGGTAGAGCTGGGCCACGAGGTCGGCATGCACCTGCGGGTGGACCTTGCGGTAATCCGGCACGCCGCAGACGTCCCAGAGGCGGCGCACCGTGGCGGCGCTGCGCGCCATGTCGCGGACGTCGTCCTCCTTCATCAGGATTTCGAGGGCCTGCTGATCCTCGCCCATGGGCGCGCGGGTCAGGCCCGATTCGCGCGGGTGCTCGTCCAGGCTCGCCTGCAGCCCCTCCAGGCTGGAGAAGCTCAGATCCGGGTTGCGCCATTGCAGGATGCGCAAGGGGTCGAAATCGTGGGCCTCCAGCCGCTCGACCAACTCGGCCTCGAAGGGCGGGCAGCGCCCGGTGGACCCGAAGGTGCCGTCCGCGAGGTGGCGCCCTGCCCGGCCGGCGATCTGGCCCATCTCGGCGGGGGTGAGCTTGCGGAAGCGGGTGCCGTCGTATTTCCAATTGGCCGCGAACGCGACGTGATCCACGTCGAGGTTGAGGCCCATCCCCACGGCGTCTGTGGCGACGAGGTAATCCACGTCGCCCGCCTGATACATCTCGACCTGGGCGTTGCGGGTGCGCGGCGAGAGCGCGCCCAGCACCACCGCGGCGCCGCCGCGCTGGCGGCGGATCAGCTCGGCGATGGCGTAGACCTCCTCGGCCGAGAACGCGACGATCGCGGTACGCCGGGGCAGGCGCGAGAGGCGCTTCTCCCCCGCGAAGGTGAGCTGCGACAGCCGCGGCCGGGTCGTGGTCTGGACGTTGGGAATCAGGCTCTGGACCAGCGGCAGCATGGTCGAGGAGCCGATCAGCAGGGTCTCCTCCCGGCCGCGGACGTAGAGCAGGCGGTCGGTGAAGACATGGCCGCGGTCCATGTCGGCGGCGAGCTGGATCTCGTCGATGGCGACGTAGGCCACGTCGAGGTCGCGGGGCATCGCCTCGATGGTGCAGATCCAGTAGCGCGGCCGGTCCGGCTTGATCTTCTCTTCGCCGGTCACCAGCGCGACCTTGTCGGGGCCGACCTTGGCGACGACGCGCAGGTAGACCTCCCGGGCGAGCAGCCGCAGGGGCAGCCCGATCATCCCGGTCGGGTGCGCGAGCATCCGCTCGATGGCGAGATGCGTCTTGCCGGTGTTGGTGGGCCCGAGGACCGCCATGACGCCGCGGGCGCGGGCGTCGCGGGACAGCGAGCGGCTGGGCGTGGGGCGGAGCAGCGCGTCGATGGTCGGCGGTTCCTTCGGATGAAGGCCGTCGCGGCGCCGTCGCGGCGCGGGCGGGGAGGGGCTGTGGAGGCCGGTCGCGTCAGGGACGATAGGGCCGGCTTGATCTCCCCCCATATGGGATGCCACCGCCTCCAGGTCCAACAGGTTCACCCTGCGGCGTGACGAGCGGGTAGACGTCGATCTGCGTCGTCTGCGCGCCCGGCTGGGGTGCGAGGTCGGCGCAGAGCGTGTCGGGCATTGCCACGAGGGGGCCGCGGGGGTGCTGGACGATCTCGGCGGAGGAGAAGGCGTCGCCGCCGCAGCTCGACTCCGCGGTGCCGGCGGTCAGCGGCTGCCCGGCGGCCGGGCCGGCGAGAGCGGTCAGAGCGAGGGCGATTCGGAGGGTAGGCGCGCGCATCCGGCATTATCGCGGGAATCGTGAAGATTCATGCCACCGCCTGTGGCACGCCGAGATAGCCGTGCACGGCGCGCAGGACACGGCGCTCCAGATCCTCGCCGTCGCGCTCGCCGCGCTCGCCCGCGGCGTCGACCATGCCGCGCACGAGTGCGAAGAGGTCGCCCGCCGCAGTCCCGGGTTCGGCCGGCCGCGCGGCGCCGAGGCGTGCCAGCAGGGCCAGCAGCGCAGACGTCACGTCCTCGGCGACGGAGCTCAGGGTGTCGGCGAGCTGGAGCCGGCTCTCTTCCCGGTCGAGAAGCAGCGCGAGGCGAGGCCGCGCCATCTGGTGGGTCACGCAAGCCCGAACGATCAGGCGGAGCCCGTCCTCCGGCGTCGCGGCGCCCGGCGCGGCGTGCACCGCCTCAATCAGCAGGGCGGTCTCCCGGGTCACCAGGGCCGCGGTCAGGGCCTCCTTGCCGGGGAAGTACTGGTAGACCGAGCCGATCGACACGCCCGCCCGCTCGGCGACGGCGTTGGTCGTGTAGCCGTCCAGGCCGTTTTCCTCGAGAACGCGAGCCGCGCCCTCCAGGATCGTCCGCACCGTCTCGGCCGAGCGCGATTGTCCCGGACTTTTCCGGGGCTTGAGCGCCGGCCGGCTCGGCCGCGCGGCGCTCATGAACGCGAGTACGCCGCAGGCCCGGCCAGAGGCATCATCGTGGCGTTCCGACAGACTTCTGGAGCGCAGAACCCCATGTCCGACAAGACCTTCGACCCCAAGCTCACCGTCTTCATGCTGGTGAAGACCTCCCCCGAATGGCTCGCTTTGCCGATCGACGACCGCTTCGCGCGGTTGCGCGAGACCTTTGAGCCGATCCTGCGGCGGCATGCCGACACGGTGCGGCTCCGCTTCTACGACGCCGAGTTCTACACCGCCCGCCTGACCGATCTCTGGGTCTGGGATACCACCGACCATCACGCCTACGAACGCGTCGTCGAGGCCCTGCGCGAGACGGCGTTCTGGGATCGGTGGTTCGCGATCGTCGAGATCATCCCGGCGGTGGAGAACGCCTACGCGACGAATTACGGTGAGGCCCCGCTGGCGGCATGACCGGCGGACGAGGGGGCGGCTCAGTCCACCCCCTCGACCAGCACCACCTCGCCAATTCCCGCCGGCCGGCGCTTCTCGATGGCGGCCTGATATTCCGGCGAGAAATAATAGGCGCGCGCCGCCTCGTAGGATTCGAATTGCAGCACGACGTTGCGTGGCCGGGCCTCGCCCTCCAGCGCCTCGCTGCGGCCGCCGCGGACCAGCGGCGTGCAGCCGTACTTGCGCATGGCCTCGGAGGCTAGGGCGGCGTACTCCTTGTAGGCGTCCGGATCGGTGACCGTCATCCGGACGATGATGTAGCCCTTGGGCATTCGCTGGCCTCCCTGACGCGGCTGTTGCGCCAAGGGGACGTGCCGGGAAACCGGCCTTCCGTCAAAGCCCGCGCGCTACTCCCCCTGCAGGCTCGCCTGCGCGACGCTGGCGCCAGCGGCCTCTGCCGTGCCGGTGGTGCCCGCCGTGCCGCCCTGGGTCCAGCGGGTCGCCTCGATGATGTTGGTGCCGATCGTGGTGAGCACCGAGATGCGCAGCGGGATCAGCGCCCGCGTCCCCTCGACGGGGGCGAGCCAGACCGACATCTCGCGGTTCTCCTCCATGAACTTCACCCCCGGCCGGTCCGGCCGGTGGCCGGCCACCGCCTGGTAGCGGGCGGTGCACACGAGGACTTGGCCCACGTAGCCGGTTTTCTGAACCGGGCGGGTCTCGGCGTAGCTGAGCACCACGTTGAAGCGGGTGGCACCGTCGAAGACCGGCAGGGTCCGGTTGCAGTTCTCGGGGTCGAGCGGCTCGCCGCGGCCCTGGACCGGCATCAACAGGGCACTCACCGGATCGAGGATGCCGCGCGTGTGGGCCGGGGTCACCGGCACGCGGTCCTGCATGTCGATGAGTGGCGGCGTGATCTCGGCCTGCACGACGTTCCCGTGGGCCAGCGCCATGCGCACCGCGATGCCGGAACTGGCCGTGTGGGTCGCAATCGAGAAGGCGCCTGGTTGCGGCGCCGCCGCGAACGTTCCCGAGGCCCGGGCCGAACCCTTGCCGCCGGTGATCGCGCCGACGAGGCCGGTGAGCACCGCCGACACGTCCATGACGTAGCGATCACGCTCGAAGGTGCCGGCGAGACGCGCGGTGCCGATCGGCAGGCCGGCGAGGTTGATGCTGTAATCGACCGCCAGAGTGGCGGCCGGCGCCGCCGCCCGCTTCGACCGGCCGGCGCGTGCGGAGACGTCAGCGGGCGCGATGAGCGCCGCGACCGCGAGGGCGCCGACGACCAGCCGTCCCGCGGCGTGCTTCGTCGGCGACTTGATCGTCCGATGGTCAGGCGTGGCGCTCATGATCCGGATCGCATCCCAGGACGGGCGGCCGAGGACTTGGGATCCCGCGTCTGCCCTCTCGAACACACCCGCCCGGCGGCATCCTCGCGACGCCCGAAGCCGGGTGAGGCGCCTTCCTGCGGGTGGAAGAAGGCTATATCCCAGCATCGTGGTTAACAGACCGTTGGACCGCGCGGGCCGCCGGCCGCCTGACCGGACCTTGACGCGACGCCCCTGCGTCGCCTATAGGCTCGCGCCTTCAACAGGACTCCGCCGGACCTGGAAATCGCAACGGGCACCGCCCGCTGCGGCAAAGATCGCGCTGGCCGTGATCGGGTCTTTCGAGCGGAACGAGACGGGATCGTTATTTATCATGGCGCGCCGCTGCGAACTCACCGGCAAGGCCGTTCAGGTCGGCCACCTCGTGAGCCACTCGAACCACAAGACCAAGTGCCGGTTCCTGCCGAACCTGTGCAACGTCACCCTCCAGTCCGACGCGCTCGGCAAGCGGGTGCGCCTGCGCGTCACCGCGCACGCCCTGCGCTCGGTGGAGCATCGCGGCGGGCTCGACGCCTTCCTGATCAAGGCCGGCGAGGGCGACCTGTCGCAGACCGCCCGCCTCCTGAAGCGCGAGATCCACAAGAAGCTCGCCGAGACCCCGGCCGTCGCGGCCTGACGTCCCGGGCGCCACGCCTTTCGCTATCGGATGATGAACCAACCACCGCCGCGGCCCGCGAGGCCGTGGCGGTGTTCGCTTGCGCGTTTGACCAGATGGGTCGCCGCTATGCGGGGGCGGCCTGCGCGATGCGCACAAGCCATTGCTGGATGATGGCCTGCTCGGCCGATCCGAGTTCGCGCAGCATGTCCGCCTCTAGCGCGTAGACGCGCCCCTTGGCGGCTTCGAGGAGCGATTGCCCCGCCCTCCGAGAGCGCGTTCGTCTGGATGCGGCCGTGGACCTGGTGCGGTTGCCGCGCGATCAGATCGGCCTTCAGCAGATTCGCCACGATTGCGCTCATCGTCTGCGGCGTCAGCAGCGCGAGGCGGGCCAGATCGGCGTTGCTGTGTCCAGGATCGGCCGCGAGCATGGTAAGCACGGAGAATTGCGGGAGCGTCAGGCCGAGATCGGCCAGCGCGCGCTCGACGCGGTTGCGGTGGGCCTGCGCGGCCCACCCAAATCAGCTCCAGGTCCGCAGCAGGATCTCAGCGCCGGCCGCCGGCCGCCCGCAGCATCCGGCTCGTTGGCACCGACTCGCCGTTCTCCTCGAACAGCTCGGCGAGTTTTTCCGTCATCGCACCGCCCAGCTCCTCGGCGTCGATGATCGTCACGGCGCGGCGGTAATAGCGCGTCACGTCGTGGCCGATGCCGATGGCCAGCAGCTCAACCGGCGAGCGCGTCTCGATCTCTTCGATCATCCAGCGCAGGTGCCGCTCCAGATAATTGCCGGCGTTGACCGACAGGGTCGAATCGTCCACCGGCGCACCGTCGGAGATCACCATCAGGATCTTGCGCTGCTCCGGCCGGCCGAGCAGGCGCTTGTGCGCCCAGTCGAGCGCCTCGCCGTCGATATTCTCCTTGAGCAGCCCCTCGCGCATCATCAGGCCGAGGTTTTTTCGCGCGCGCCGCCAGGGTGCGTCGGCCGACTTGTAGACGATGTGGCGCAGGTCGTTCAGCCGGCCGGGATTCGGCGGCTTGCCGGCGGCGAGCCACGCCTCGCGGGTCTGACCGCCCTTCCAGGCCCGGGTGGTGAAGCCCAGGATCTCCACCTTCACGCCGCAGCGCTCCAGCGTCCGCGCCAGGATGTCGGCGCAGGTCGCCGCCACGGTGATCGGCCGGCCGCGCATCGAGCCGGAATTGTCCAAGAGCAGCGTGACGACCGTATCGCGGAAGTTGGTGTCCTTCTCCTGCTTGAAGGAGAGCGGCTGGTAGGGGTCGATGACCACGCGCACCAGCCGCGCCGGATCGAGCTGACCCTCCTCCAGATCGAAGTCCCAGGCGCGGTTCTGCTGGGCGAGCAGCCGCCGCTGCAGCCGGTTGGCGAGGCGCCCGACCACGCCCTGGAGGTGCGAGAGCTGCTTGTCGAGGTAGGAGCGCAGGCGCGACAGCTCGTCCGCGTCGCACAATTCCTCGGCGTGGATGACCTCGTCGAACCGGGCGTTGAACACCCGGTATTCCGGCCCGCGCGCCTCGTTGCTCGGCCGCTGCGGCGGGCGCGAGGCTTCGGACGCCTCCTCGGCCTCCGCGTCCTCGGCCTCGTCCGGCAATTCGCCCGAGGGCGCGTCCTCGGATTCCTGGGCGCCGTCCTCGATCTCGTCGGAGGCCTCCTCGGAGGTCTCGATCTCGGCGCGCTCGCCTTGGCTCTTCTCCTCCGAATCGCCCTCGCTCGGGTTCTGCTCGTCGTCCTGGCTGTCGTTCTCGTCGTCGTTCTCGTCGTCCTCGGCGTCGAACGGCGTCTCGTCCGACATGTCGAGCGAACTCAGGAGCTCGCGCACCGAGCGCGCGAACTTGCGCTGGTCCTCGATCGAGCCGAGCAATCCGTCGAGGTTGGGGCCGGCCTTGGCCTCGATATGTCCGCGCCACAGCGCGACGATCTTGGCCGCGGCCTCGGGCGGCTGCTGGCCGGTGAGGCGCTCGCGCACCATCAGGGCGACGGCATCCTCCATCGGGGCGTCGGCCCGGTCGGTGATGTTTTCGTACTTGCCACCGCGGTGGTAGCGATCCTCCAGCATCGCCGTGATGTTGCTGGCGACTCCCACCATCCGCCGCGCGCCGATCGCCTCGACCCGGGCCTGCTCGACCGCATCGTAGACCGCCCGCGCGGCCGCGTTCTCCGGGGCGAACCGGCGGTGCAGGGTGATGTCGTGGCAGCCGAGCCGCAGCGCCATGGCGTCGGCATTGCCGCGCAGCACCGCGACATCCTGCGCCGAGAGTTTTCGCGGGGGCTCGGGCAGGCGCGCCTTGTCGCCGGTGAGTGCCGGCCGGTCGGTCGCGTAGGTGACCTCGACCTCGGAGCGCCGGGCGATGGCGCGCAGGCACCCCGCCACCGAGCGCTTCAAGGGCTCCGCCACGGGTTCGCGGCGCTCGCCGGGCTTGCGGTTGGAGATGGACATGCGGGGCTACGTCTTCACCGAATCGAAGTCGAAGGGGCGCTCAAGCAGATCGTCCCAGGTATAGGGACATTCCGGTGGAAACTCGCTCGGCAGGAGGTGACACTCGTCCGCCGCCCAGTTGCGGGAGATCGGATAGATCTCGTCCCGCATCGCATCGCGATGCGATTTCAGGCCCGGATTCTTCCGGAGAATCTTCGCGTATCGCAGGCGTTGCTCGCGGATCGAGTAGATCCAGCTCGGCGTACGCTTCTCGGGCTGCTGATCCCACTTGAGCATGTGAATAATGAGAACGCGAAGCGCGCTTTCCAGCTGACTGTATTGCGCGCTGCCCACGTCGCTCAGCTCCTCGGCGATATTGTCGAGGTCGAGCGCGTCCACCCGGCCGGCGCGGAGCAGCGCCACCTGCTCCTGCACCCAGGTATAAAGGTCGTCCCCGTAGCGCGTGCGAGCGGACGAGGACGCAGTTGGCACGTCCATCACATCGATCTCGGCCGGGCGCGCCACGGGCTCCTCCATGCGGTCAGCTCAGTGCGACGTTCACCGCGCTCTCGGGCAACTCCTTGCCGAAGGCGCGCTGGTAGAACTCGGCCACCAGCGTTCGCTCCAGCTCGTCGCACTTGTTCAGGAACGTCACCCGGAAGGCGAAGCCGATATCCTGGAAGATGTCGGCGTTCTCGGCCCAGGTGATGACCGTGCGTGGGCTCATGACGGTGGAGAGATCGCCGTTCATGAAGGCGTTGCGGGTGAGATCGGCCACCCGCACCATCCGGTTGACGATGTCGCGGCCCTGGTCGCCCCGGTAATGGACCGCCTTCGACAGCACGATGTCGACCTCGCGGTCGTGCGGCAGGTAGTTCAGCGTGGTGACGATCGACCAGCGGTCCATCTGGCCCTGGTTGATCTGCTGGGTGCCGTGGTAGAGGCCCGACGTGTCGCCCAGGCCCACCGTGTTCGCCGTAGCGAACAGCCGGAAGGCCGGGTGCGGGCGGATCACGCGCTTCTGGTCGAGCAGCGTCAGCCGGCCCGAGAGTTCCAGCACGCGCTGGATCACGAACATCACGTCCGGTCGGCCGGCATCGTATTCGTCGAACACGAGCGCGACGTTGTTCTGCAGCGCCCAGGGCAGGATGCCGTCCTGGAAGGCGGTGACCTGCTTGCCGTCCTGAAGCACGATCGCGTCCTTGCCGACCAGATCGATGCGCGAGACGTGGCTGTCCAGATTGATGCGGATGCACGGCCAGTTCAGCCGGGCCGCCACCTGCTCGATATGGGTCGACTTGCCGGTGCCGTGATAACCGGTGACCATCACGCGGCGGTTGCGCGCGAAGCCGGCCAGGATCGCCAGCGTCGTTTCCCGGTCGAAGATGTAATCGGGATCGAGATCGGGCACGTGCTCCTCGGACTCGGCATAGGCCGGGACCTTCAGGTCGAGGTCGATGCCGAAGACCTCGCGGACGGAGACGGTGCGGTCGGGGAGCCGGGCGGGCGTATCGTCAGAGCGCATTCGGAACCTCGTGAGGCGCGGGCGCTCCACTCCCAACAGTGAAGCATCCGCGCGGAAGAACGTCGAGCCGGGCCTCCGCGGCGGGGCGGAGCCATCCTTAGACGGCGGCGCGTTCAGGCGCCACCGACCGGCATGGATCCCATATAGGGCCGCGTCGCGCGGTTTGCCCTATCCGAGATGCGAACCGGCCTGCATCGTTCGTGCCGGTCAGCAGAGCCCAGCCGCGCGCAGCACGTCGTGAGCTCGGATGATGTCGCGCAGCCGGTCTTCGAACGAGCGGTCGCCGCCGTTGGCGTCGGGGTGGAACTGCTTCACCAGCACCTTGTACTGCGCCTTGATGGCGGGCGTGTCGGCGGTCTCGTCGAGCCCCATCACGTCGAGGGCGCGGCGCACGGTGGCGGAGTGGCGCGGCTTCTGCGGCTCCTCGGGCTGGCGGGCACGGCGACGCGCGTCGCCTACGCCCTCGCCGCGCAGGATGCCGAGCGGATCGACATAGGCCCAGTCCCGGACCGGCTCGTCGGCCGGCTTGGCCTCGCCGGTCCGGTTCACGCCCATGGCCCAAGTGGGGCGATGGCCGATGATCGCGTCCTTCTGGTAGGCCTGCACGGCAGCGTCGTTCATGCCGTCGAAATAGTTGTAGCTCGCGTTGTAGGCGCGGACATGGTCCATGCAAAAGCGCCAGTACTGGCCCTCAGCCTTCCGGCCCTTGGGCGCCCGGTACAGGCCCGGCCGCGTGCAGCCCGGACTCTCGCAGAGGCCATCGGTCGCGGCCTTCGGCTCGTCGCAGGACGGCTTGATCCGGATGCTGTCGAACAGGCGCGAGTTGAGATCCATGACGGGCCGATTATGAGGGGGCAGACTGAAGACACAAGGGCACTGGGCCTGATGACGCATGCGCGGGATCGGGCTTGACGGGGTCCCACGAACACGACGCGAGGACAGGATGGCGGACGGCACGGGCGCGGGTGGCACCCTGCGGGACTGGATGGAGGCGCGGCTGCGGGAGCAACTCGCGCCCGAGCGTCTCGACGTAATCGATGAATCGCACATGCATGCGGGCCATGCCGGGGCACGGCCGGGGGGCGAGACGCACTATCGGCTCGACATCGTCGCCTCCGCGTTCGCGGGCAAGAGCCGCGTCGAGCGGCACCGGGTGGTGAACGCGCTGATGGAGGAGGCGTTCACGCGTGGCCTCCACGCCCTCGCCCTGCGGGCGCGTACGCCCGAAGAGGCGGCCTGAACCCGGGGGCGCCGACACCGTTGTGGATGGCCATCCGGGGCTCACGAAAGACGATATGGCGATCCTGGGCCTCGTTCGCAGCCCCGCGCGCAGCCCCGCATGCACCGGCGCGCGCGCCGATCTCGCGCCGCGCCGCGCAGGGGACGATCATGTCTGGAGGTCGCCATGTCCCTGCAGGTGACCCCGCGCATCGCCATCGCGGACGATGAGATCGAGATGTCGTTCCTGCGCGCCTCGGGGGCGGGCGGCCAGAACGTCAACAAGGTCGAGACGGCCGTGCAACTCCGCTGGCCGGTCCTCGCCTCGCCCTCCATCGACGACCGCGTGAAGGCGAACCTCGTGCGGCTCTCCGGGCGGCGGATGACCAAGGACGGCGTCCTCGTGCTCACCGGGCAGCGGCACCGGACGCAGGAGCGCAACCGGGCGGAGATCCTGCAGCGCCTCGTCGACCTCGTGGCGGAGGCCGCCAAGCCGCCGCCGCCGATCCGCCGCCCGACGAAGCCCACAAAGGGCTCCAAGGAGCGGCGCATCGGGGCGAAGAAGAACCGCGCCACGATCAAGCAGGGGCGGGGCAACGTCCGGGATTCCGAGGGCTAACGAAGCCTTCGGGCGTTGTCACGGCCCTGCTCAGCCCCTGCGGATGGCGCTATTGACCTGGAGTGCGCTCCAGGACGTACACCGCCTCGGCGCAGCGATTCTTGCCCGATGAAGATCAGCGACTTTTCCATCCGCAGCGGCCTCAGCATCGATACCCTCCGCTATTACGAGCGGATCGGATTGCTGCCGCGCACCGCCCGCGACGGCGGCGGACGGCGCAGCTACGGGGCGGATGACCTCGCCTGGGCGCGCTTCCTGGGCAAGCTCCAGGCCATGGACATGCCGATTCGCGAGCGGCTCGCCTACAGCCGCCTGCGATCGGAGGGGGACGCCACCCTCGGTGCGCGGCGCGCCATGCTGGAGGCGCACCGGGCGGCGCTCGTCGCCCGCCAGGACGAGCTTCACGGGCTGATCGCGGCGCTCGACGGGAAGATTACGCACTACCGCGACCGCGCAACCCAGAGTGGAGACAGCCAATGACGCTCGATCGACGCACCGTGATGGCCGGCGCGGCGGCGCTTCCGCTGGCCGAGGGATCGGGACCTCCTGACGGATCGGAAGCCCAGGATCGCTACCGGCGCGGTCTGGACCAGCTCACGGCCATCAGCGGGCCGCAGGGCGCCGCGGTGATCGAGAGCCTCAACGACATCGCGCCCGATCTCGGCCGCTACATCGTCGAGTTCGCCTACGGCGACGTGTTCGCGCGTCCGGGCCTGGACCTGAAGACGCGGGAACTCGCTACGGTCGCGGCCCTGACCGCCATGGGCAATGCCGCGCCGCAGCTGAAGGTCCATATGCGGGCGGCGCTGCGGGTCGGGGCCTCGCGCCAGGAGATCGTCGAGACGGTGATGCAGATGATCCCCTATGCCGGCTTCCCGGCCGCGCTCAATGCAATCGGCATCGCGCGGGATGCCTTCGCCACCGAATGAGCGATGGCGGTACCGGTCGAAGGGCGCTGACCCAACCCTTTTGAAGTGGTTGGGCGGGATGCAAGGAACACGATCCGTGGCTCTAACGTGTTGAAAAAGCATCGCGTTTCCCCTCCCCCTTGCGGGGCGGGGTCAGGGGTGGGGGTGGTTCAGGATCGAGCGCGACGGTGCCTTCTGGACCACCCCCACCTCCAACTCCTCCCCGCAAGGGCGACGGGCTACACCGGTTTGAGGCATGCGGCTCATGACGGAGCGCGACCGGCCCCCTCTCCCGCACGGGAGAGGGGACCCCTGCCTCAACCTGTCGATGAACGCGCCCGGCGAGACCGCAAACTTGTGTAGCCCGTCGCCGCAAGGGGGAGGAGAGCGCGCTTGGCGGTATCCCAATCCCTCCACAAACACCTTGAAGGGCTTGGCGCTGACCCTCGGCGTTCCACGCCCTTCGATCTCATGCCTCAGTGGATCGCGTCGATCACCTCGGCCTTCGGGCTCGCGTCGGGCGCCGGGGATGAGCCCGCCACCAGGGTGCTGCCCGGCTTGGCGATCGTCAGCACGATCGCGATCAGCGCCAGCACGGCCGCCAGGGCCGCCGGGAACAGGAAGGCCGACTCGCCGTAGCGGATGTCGAGCAACCCGCCGATCACCGCGCCGGTGCTGAGACCGGCCCAGAGCGGCGCCTGGATCCAGAACGAGGGCGCCACCGTCCCGAGCAGCAGGTTGGCGCAGCCGGTGCCGAAGCGCACCACCGCGCCGGTGACGTAGGTCAGCGCGATGGAGCGGCCGCCTTCGTCCTGGAGCGTCGCGTTCTGGAGCCCCAGGGCCAGCACGATCGGGTAGGCGTGCAGCGGATACGCGAAGGTGCCCCAGGGCATCAGCAATCCGCCGGCCAGCAGCAGCGCCTGGATGGTCAGCAGCACGGCCAAGCGCCAGCGTCCGACCCAGGCGGCGATCAGCGTCCCCAGGAAGGCGCCGAAGCAGAAGATGCAGATCGTGCTGGCGACCCGGGTGACGTTCTCCCAGTCGGCATTGGCCACCGCCACGCCGAAGCGCGTGGTGTTGCCCGACATGAACGACATGAAGAGCTGTGAGAATTCCAGGAAGCCGATCGAATCGGCGCAGCCCGCCAGCATCGCCAGCGCGATGGCGAAGGGGATGCGGGTCCGCGGATCGGCCGGGAAGGACTTATCAGCCGGCGGCTCGGGCTTTTGCTCCGGCACGCCGATACCCGTCCGATGCCCGTAATCCGCCATGCTGATCCCCCGATGCAGCGGCCGCACCTATCGCGACCGACTGACAATGGACGAACAGCGGAGCGGTTTCATGCCGCGGTGCGGCGTAACACAACGACGCGGCCCGGCACCGGCAGTCCGGCCTCCCGCCGGACATCGGCCGAACGCTGCGTGAGGACTTCGAGGCCGGTCGTGGCAGCGGCCTCGGCGATATGGCCATCGGCATGGGCGTAGCGCCCATCGGCGCCCAGGACGGCACCGGACCCGTCATGGGACTGCACCGTGAAGGCGGCCAACCCGCCCGGACGCAGCACGTGGCCGATCCCCGCCAGAACGGATCCGAGATCGGCCACGTAGATCAGCACGTCGGCGGCGAGGCAGAGGTCGGCGGAGGCGTGCGGCTCTTCCGCCAGGAACGCACCAAGCTCGCCCTCGGCAAGGCGGTCGTAGAGCGGCCGGCCCTGCCATGTCTTGGCCCGCGCCAGGGCCAGCATGCCCGGGGAGAGATCGACGCCCGCGAGGTGCCCGACCCGGTCGCGGATCGCCGCGCCCATCAGGCCGGTGCCGCAGCCCAGATCGAGGGCAGCCGCGAAACGCTCGGGCACGCGGGGAAGGGCGTCGTTGACCAGCCCCGGGCCGATATAGGCGAGACCCTCGACCAGATGCCGCTCGAAGCGCGGCGCGTAGCCGTCGAACAGGGCGCGCACATAGGCGGGCGAGAGCGCCGGCAGGCCGTCCCCGACGCCCAGGCGGCTGAGCTGCGCCCGCACGCCGAGCGTGTCGTCCGGGTCGATATCGAGGGCGCAGGCATAGGCCCGGACCGCCGCGTCCTGCAGCGCCGGATCGCCCCGCGTCACTGCCAGCCCCTCCCGCGCGCGGCCGAGCAGCAGCCAGGCCGGGGCGTAGCGCGGCGCGATCTCCAGAACCTGCTCGGCGAGATCCGCGGCGGCTTCATGGTCTCCCTCTTCCAGGCAGGCCTCCGCGTAGCGATAGCGGCGGTCGGCGAGGAGATCGCCGGAACTGTGCTGCGTGGCCATGCGTCTGCCGGTTCGGGGGCGCCACTATACCGGGGCCACCGGCGAACTCCACCGGCGACACGGATCCGATGCCGATACGCGCCAGCGATCTCCTCACCCTGACCCGCGAGGGCCTCTACTGCCCGCTCGGCGGTTTCCACGTCGATCCGACCTGGCCGGTGGAGCGCGCGCTGATCACGCACGGCCATGCCGACCACGCCCGCTCCGGCCACCGCCACGTCCTGGCGACGCCCGAGACCCTACGGATCATGGCGGTGCGTTACGGCGCGGATTTTTGCGAACATCGGCAGGAGGCGCCCCTCGGTGAGCCGATCCGCATCGGCGAGGTCACGGTGCGCTTCGCCCCCGCGGGCCACGTCCTCGGATCGGCGCAGATCGCGATCGAGCGGGAGGGCGCGCGGGTGGTGGTCTCCGGCGACTACAAGCGGGCGCCGGACCCGACCTGCCTGCCCTTCGAGGTGGTGCCCTGCGACGTGTTCATCACCGAGGCGACCTTCGGCCTGCCGGTCTTCACCCATCCCGATACGCGCGGCGAGGTCCGCAAGCTGCTGGACTCGGTGCGGTTGTTCCCGGAGCGAGCCCACATCGTCGGTGCCTACGCGCTGGGCAAGGCGCAGCGGGTGATGGCGCTGCTGCGCGAGGAGGGCTGGGACCGGCCGATCCACCTGCATGGCGCGATGGAGAAGCTGACCGCCCTCTACAAGGAGGAAGGCGTGCCGCTCGGCGAGACGCCGAAGGTGGTGGCCGCCGAGCGCAAGGACCTCCACGGGGCGATCGTGATCTGCCCGCCCTCGTCGATCCAGGATCTCTGGTCGCGCAAGTTCCCCGACCCGGTGACCTGCTTCGCCTCGGGCTGGATGCGGGTGCGCGCCCGCGCCCGCCAAAAGGGCGTGGAACTGCCGATGGTGATCTCCGACCATTCCGACTGGCCGGACCTGTGCCGCACCATCCGCGACACCGGTGCCGAGGAGGTCTGGGTGACGCACGGTCAGGAGGATGCACTGGTTCACTGGTGCGGGACGCAAGGCATCCGGGCGAAGCCTCTGCATCTGCTGGGCTATGGCGATGACGGCGAGGCCGAGCCAGCGTCCACCGAGCCTGGCCCCGAGACGGAGGCGCTCGCATGAACGAGTTCGCCCATCTCCTCGACCGCCTCGCCTACGAGCCCCGCCGCAACGCCAAGCTGCGGATGCTCCAGGACTATTTCGCCCGCACGCCCGACCCGGAACGTGGCTACGCCCTCGGCGCCATGACCGGCACGCTGAGCTTTCGCGAGGCCAAGCCGGCGCTGATCCGGGGACTGGTGGAGGAGCGCATCGACCCGGTGCTGTTCCGGCTCTCGCACAATTACGTGGGCGATCTCGCGGAGACGACGGCGCTGATCTGGCCCACCACGCCCCTCCCTCCCCCCTCTGCGGGCT